>NZ_JAOECR010000007.1:0-101455 GCF_029836955.1 Stenotrophomonas sp. GD04054
TCGGTGCCATCCGGCTCTGGTCCTGCAGCTGCAGGTCGCGCAGCTCGTACGGCGCACCGAATCCGGCCGGCAACGCCGCCTGGTCGAACGGCAGCACCAGCTGGCCTGCGCCCGGGCCATCGAACCACGCGGCCGCATGTGCCTGTGCGACCGGCTTCAACTGGCCATCGCGGGCCGTGGCGTACAGCGTGCCCCGCGCCTCATAGCGGCCGGCGGCGGCCACCTGCAGCGGCAGCGCCACCTGCCGACTGGCCGGGTCCGGCGCGGCCTGTCCACTGAAGCGGGCAGTCGGCCGTGCCACCGCAAAGGCGACCTTGCCATCGCGCAGCACACCGTCGGCCTGGGCGAACACCTGCAATTCCCACAGCCCCTGCACGCTGCCGACATCGGCGGGGATCCGCACCTGCGCGCGCAGGCTGCCATCAGTGGTTCGCAGCAACCGCTGCGGCCAGCTGCGGCCATCCGGTGCGACCAGCAGGGCTTCACCGCCCAGCCCACCACGACGCGATGCCAGCTGCGCGGTGGTGGCGCCGTCTTCCAGCAGGCGTGCCTGCAGCTGCATGTTACCGCCGGCCAGCACCTGCGCCTGGTTGGCCTGCACCTCCAGCCGCAGCGGGCTGTTCGGCTCCAGCACCTGCACCACGTAGCGGCCCTGGGCCTGCGCGCTCTGCAGCGTGTAGGCACCGACAGCACTGGTCGCGCCGGTACGCAGCATGCTGCTGCCATCGCTGACCGGCATGCCGGCGTCCTGCAGCGCGCGCGCATCGACACTGCGCGCCACGCTGCTGCGGCCGGCCGGGTCGCGCACCTGTAGCGTGTTGGCCGGCAGCGCGCGGGCACCGTCGGCCGGGCTCAGCTGGATCACCGCATCCGGCGCCGTCAGTGGCAGGTCCAGGCCTCGCTGCAGCTGCGTGCCATCAACCTGCTGCCAGTAGCTGCGGCTGACCGCGGCATACGGTGTGGTCGCCTGCAGCGGCTGTGCCGGGTCCAGCGCCCAGGCAAAGGCCAGTGGCGCGTGTTCGCTCTCATCGGCGGGAAGCGGCGCGGCTACCAGGGCGGCAGGCACCTGATCGCCCGCACGGGCGGCCTGCAGCGGCTGCGCGGCCTGCGCTACGGAAAGGGACAGCACTGCCAGGGTGGCGCCGGCCAGCAGGGTGGATTGAATCGTCATGGTCGTCTCCCTCACTGGGTCAGGTCGTTGCGCAGCAGGGTGCCGAGGCCGAAGCACTCGCGGCGGCTCTGGTTGTGGCTGAGCGGTTCTGCACCCTGGGTACGCGCCTTGTCGGTGAACCAGGTGGTGCCGGCGGCCTTCTGGCTGCTGCACTCCAGGAAGCCATCGGAGCAGGACGACAGCCAGTTCTGGGTGAACTCCAGGCCGACGTTGGCGGCATAGCCACCACAGTAGCTGTTGCTGTCCCATACCGCCGATTCCACATCGCTGCCCACCACCGCACGGAACGGTTTGGGCAGCGCCGGGCGGCCAGCGGTGCCGTAGAGGTTCTGCGCGTTGTAGGTGGCCATGCTCGCCACCTGCTGCTGGCGCACGGCGTCGTTCTTGTAGCCCAGCAGCCAGCCCAGCGAGGTTTCAAAGGTGTTGCCGTTGAGCACCGCATCGGCCAACGGCGTACCGGCCGAAGACGGTGCCAGCGCGTTGACCTTGCGCACCGTGCGGATGATCTTCGGATAGCGGCTGTCATAGGTCGGGTTGGACAGGATCCAGCGCATCACGTTGCCGCCGTTGGAGTGGGTGATCACCACCAGCTGGGTGATGCCACGGCTGTCGATGAAGCCGGTCAGCTGATTGGCCAGGCAGCCGGCCGCTTCCGGCTTCCACATGTACTGGGTGAAGTCACAGTTGATGACGACGTAGTTGCTGCTGTTCGGCAGGCCCTGGCGCACGGTGTTGATGATCGCCGGCTGCCAGTAGTCCTGGGTGGCGTTGGTCTGTGCGCCGGTGCCATGCACGAAGGCCACGCCGACCACGTCGGCCGCCTGTGCCGGCGCGGCTGCCAGCCCGAGGAGCAGGGCCAGGACGGTACTTCCTGTTGCGGTGCTGCGCATCGCTTCTCTCCCTCTGTCAACGGATCCCCCCGACCCGGCTGGAACTGGACGGCCCCTGGTGCTTGCCGTTGTGCCGATGCTCGCGGCGCGGCCGCGTGAAAGTCCGTGCGCTGCGCCCGGATTCAGGAGACTGACGTCACTCGATGACGCTTTTCATATCGCCGGGATGACCATGCCGGGTCTGGCCGTATGACCGATGGCCACTGCGGTGTCGTATACGGGCTGCGATCATGGCGCGATGTTTTTCCTCCGGAGCCTGTCCATGTCGCTGATTTCCCACCCTGCCCGCCCGCTGCTCGGCCTTGCCGTCATCGCGGCCCTGGCCGGTTGTGCCGCCACCGCCGCCAAGCCGACCGCCGTCGAAGCCAACATCACCACCAAGGCGGTGGGCTATCTGGACAAGAGCGCGGTACCGGCCAGCCTCGACCTGGTGCCAGCACCGCCGGTGGCCGGTTCGGCCGCCCTCGCCCTCGACGAACAGGTCAGCCGTGAAGCCCGCGCGCTACGTGGCAGCCCGCGCTTCGCCCAGGCCGGTGTCGATGCGGAACTCGGCTTCCCCGAAGGCGCCAACCACTTCTCCTGCGCCGCCGACATCGACGTCGATGCGGTGAAGACCCCGGCGCTGTACCGCCTGCTGGAGCGCAGCCGGATCGACGCCAGCGCCGCCACCAAGGCCGCCAAGAACCACTACCAGCGCCCGCGCCCGTTCATGGTCAATGGTGAACCGACCTGCTCGCCGAAGGACGAAGAAGGCCTGCGCAAGAACGGCTCGTACCCGTCCGGCCACACCTCGATCGGCTGGGCCTGGGCCCTGATCCTGTCGGAGATCGCACCGGATCGCGCCGATGCCATCCAGGCGCGCGGCCGCAACTACGGCGAGAGCCGCCTGGTGTGCAACGTGCACTGGCAGAGCGACATCCTCGAAGGCCGCTTCATGGGCGCCGCCGCCGTGGCCCGCCTGCATGACAACACCGCGTTCAACAAGGACCTGCTGGCCGCACGCAAGGAGATCGCTGCCGCGCGCAAGGCCGGCCTGCACTCCAGCCGCGACTGCGCGGCCGAGGAAGCGGTGCTGAAGGTGCGCCCGCAAAGCGCGCTGTAAGCGCCTGGCGGTTCAATTGTTGCCGGCCAGCGGCCGGCACTACCGATGGGTGTAAAGCAGAAGGGCCGGCATTGCGCCGGCCCTTCTTCATTGCATCAACGCGGTCACCGCATCAGAACTTCGCGGTGAACTCCACGCCCCAGGTACGCGGCTCGTTGAGGAAGCCGGTCAGGTTGTTGAAGTCGATCGCACCGACCACGCGGGTCTGGTTGGTCAGGTTGCGGCCGAACACCGCCACGTCGTACTGGCCGTAATCCCAGTTGTAGCCCAGGCGCAGGCCGCCTTCCAGCGAACTACGGCCGCGGAATTCCGGCGACTCGTAGATGAAGAAGTTCACCGCGCTGCGGTAGGCCCAGTCGGTGTAGGCATACAGCTCGCTGCCATCGCTGAGCGGGAAGCCGACACGCAGGGTCGCGTTGTGGATCCACTTCGGCGCCTGCGGCAGCGGGTTGCCGTTCACCAGCGCATAGGTGCCACCGTTGATGACGGTGGTCGGGTCGTTGATGGTGCAGCCACCGCCGCAGATCGCTACCGCCAGATCCTTGTCCTTGATCTCGGTGTCGTTGTAGCTGCTGCCGAAGGTCAGCAGCACGTTGTCAGCCAGATAGGCTTCCAGGTCCAGCTCCACGCCCTGGCCGATGGTCTTGTCAGCGTTGAGCAGGGTGGCGGTGTTGTTGGTGCCGCCCACCGCGATCAACTGCTGGCCGTCAACGTTGTAGCGGAACACGCTCAGGCCCAGGCGCGCGCGGCGCTCGAACAGGTCGGCCTTGATGCCGGCTTCGTACGAGATCACCTTCTCCGAATCGGCTTGCGACAGGCCCGGCGCGAAGGCCAGGCGGCCCTGGATCGACGGCGCACGGAAGCCCTTGGCCACGCGGGCGTAGGCATTCACGTTGTCGGTCAGCTTGTACACGCCGCTGACATCCCAGCTGACGTCGTTGACGTCGGTGTTGGCCAGGTACGGGCCACTGACCGGGGTGCCGAACGGAAGGACGGCCTGCAGCACGCTGGCGTTGAAGTCCTTCTTGTCCTGGGTGTAGCGCACGCCGGCGCGCAGCTTGAAGCGGTCGGTGACATCGAAGTCACCCGAGGCGAACACCGCCCAGGCCTTGTTGCGCTGGTTCTGCACCACGTGGCCGGTCTGCGGATTGCCCGGCTTCAACGAGTTGTAGTTGAAGTTGTTGATGGTCACGTCTTCGTCGAAATAGAAGACGCCGGCCTGCCAGTCGAAGCGGCCCCATTCGTTGGATTCAACGCGGAATTCCTGCGTCCACTGGCGATGGTGCGGCAGGCCGTCGGCCGACTCCGACGAGAACGGGATGAAGCCCGGCCCATAGTTGCCAGCGCCCAGCGATGCGTCGCCGTAGCCACCGTCGATGTCACCACGATTGAGCGATTCGGCGGTTTCATAACCGGTGATCGAGTGCAGGGTCACCGAACCGAGGTTCCACTGCAGGCGCGCACTGCCGCCCCAGGTCTCCAGGTCGGAGAAGTTGACGCCATCGTTGGCCACCTTGTCGCGATCGAAGTTCTCGACCAGGCCGTTGCCACCCTTCTGGATGATGTTGGCGCGGAACAGGCGCGCGGTACCGTTGAGCTTGCGCTTGTGCAGGTTGAACAGCGCTTCGAAGTCGTCGCCTTCGTACAGGAACTGCACGCGGCCGGCAGCTTCGTCATAGCCTTCGAAACCGCTGTTGGGCGCGCCGGCACGGGTGTTGTCGACCCAGTCGTCACGGCGCTGGTAGATGGCCGACACGCGTGCCGACCAGCGGTCGGTCAGCGGGCCGCCGTAGGCGCCCTGCACGTTCCAGCTGTTGTAGCTGCCATAGCCCACGCGCACGTAGCCGTCGGCATCCTGCGACGGGCGCGCCGAGTCGAACTTGACCACGCCGGCCGGGGTATTGCGGCCGAACAGCGTGCCCTGCGGGCCGCGCAGCACTTCCACATTGGCCAGGTCGAACAGCGGGAAGCCCTTCAGCAGCGGGCTTTCCTGCACCACGTCGTCGTACACCAGCGACACCGGCTGCGACGCATTGAGGTCGAAATCGGTGTTGCCCAGGCCACGGATGTAGAAGCGCGGGAAGGCACGGCCGTAGGACGACTCGATGTTGAGGCTGGGCACGCGCGCGGCCAGGAAGCGGATGTCATCGCCCGCCGAACCCAGCACATCGAGCTTCTCGCCCTGGATCGCGCTGATCGCGACCGGCACGTCCTTGGCGTTCTCGACGCGGCGCTGCGCGGTCACCTGCAGGGCATCAAGGGCAACCGGATCCTTGGCAGCGGGAGTTTCCTGGGCGGCTGCTACCAGCGGCAACAGGGCGGAAAGAGCGGCAACGAGGGGGCGCGCGACCGGAAGGCGGCCACGGGAAGTGCGGGTCGGAGACATGGCGGTAGGCTGTGTTTGGAGGGGTGGTAAAACGGCGCTACCAGATAATTGTTGCAATACAGCACCTGCCCCGCAAATGCCTGCCGTTCATGGCCGCGTCGCTCCGGCCCCCGCGCCCTCGCTAGACTCGGGGTTTTCCAGCCCTGCAGAGCCGCCGCGATGACCCAGTGGTACTTCCATGCCTCCGCCCAGGCCGAGCGTATCGGCCCGCTTGATGACGAGGCCGCGCGCCGTTATGCGCAGGCCAACCCGCGCGCCCTGGCCTGGTGCCAGGGCATGAGCGGGTGGACCTCGATTGCCGAGGTGCCCGAACTGCAGTCCGCGGCCCCGGGCATGCCGAACACCCCGCCGCCGGTCCCCGCCGCGGCCAGCGGCCGCGCCGACGACATCGAGTTCCGCATCGTCGGCCATGAAATGCAGTTCGTGGAGATCGAGCTCGACCCCGGCGAGAGCGCCATTGCCGAGGCCGGCGCATTGATGTTCAAGGATGCCACCGTGCAGATGGACACAGTGTTCGGCGCCGCCAACGGCGACCAGGGCGGCGGCTTCATGGGCAAGGTGATGGCCGCCGGCAAGCGCGTGCTGACCGGCGAGAGCCTGTTCGCCACCGTCTACACCCAGAGCGGCCACGGCAAGGGCAAGGTCGCCTTCGCCGCGCCCTACCCCGGCACCGTGCTGGCAATGAAGCTGGACCAGCATGGCGGCCGCCTGATCTGCCAGAAGGACAGCTTCCTGGCCGGCGCGCGCGGCGTGCAGATCGGCGTGCAGTTCCAGCGCAAGATCATGACCGGCCTGTTCGGCGGCGAAGGTTTCATCATGCAGAAGCTGGAAGGCGACGGCTGGGTGTTCATCCATGCCGGCGGTTGCGTGGTGGAGCGCGAGCTGGCCGCGGGCGAGCGCCTGGACGTGGATACCGGCTGCGTGGTGGCCTACCACCCGACCGTAGACATGGATGTGCGCCGGGTGGCCGGCATCAAGAGCATGCTGTTCGGTGGCGAAGGCGTGTTCCTGGCCACGCTGACCGGTCCGGGCAAGGTCTGGCTGCAGTCGCTGCCGTTCTCACGCCTGGCCGGCCGCATGTGGATGGCCGCGCCGCAGGGCGTTGGCCAGAACCGCGGCGAAGGCTCGGTGCTGGGCGGCCTGGGCCGGATGCTGGACGGCGACAACCGGTTCTGACCGCCCCCGGTCGTGCCGGCCGCTGGCCGGCAGCCTCATGGACCTTGGCGCGCATCCCGGTAGTGCCGGCCGCTGGCCGGCAGCCCCATGAACCGCTGCCAGGTTCCCAATGATTGCCGGCCAGCGGCCGGCACTACCTTTATGAATGGGCGATGTTTCCTACCCTGCCCGCCCCGCCACGGCTTCGGTATGCTGGCGCCCTTTCCTGAATCCGGCGCCGCGAGCGCACTGCCATGAGCCTGTTCCGCCCCCGCATGCTGCTGTCCGTCGCCCTGATCGGCCTGCTGGCCGGCTGCGGTGGCGACCCGGTCCGCCCCACACCGCCGCCGGCACCGACCGTGGTGCCGCAGGCCAAGCCGGTGAAGATCGGCATCGCCCTCGGTGGCGGCGCAGCCAAGGGCTTCGCGCACATCGGCGTGATCAAGATGCTGGAGGCCAACGGCTTCGAACCGGCCGTGGTGTCCGGCACCAGCGCCGGCAGCGTGGTCGGTGCGCTGTACGCCAGCGGCATGGACGCGTTCCAGATGCAGAGCAAGGCAGTCGCCCTGGACGAAGCCAGCATCCGCGACGTGCGCCTGTTCTCCGGCGGCCTGGTGCAGGGCCAGAAGCTGCAGGACTACGTCAACGAGCAGGTTGCCAACCGTCCTGCCGAGCGCCTGAAGAAGCCGTTCGCCGCCGTCGCCACCCAGCTCGAAACCGGCGAGCGCTCGATCTTCGTGCGCGGCAACGTCGGCCAGGCGGTGCGCGCGTCCAGCAGCATTCCCGGTGTGTTCGAACCGGTGAAGATCGGCGGCCGCAACTACATCGATGGCGGCGTGGTCAGCCCGGTGCCGGTGGATGCCGCGCGCCAGCTCGGCGCCGACTTCGTGATCGCCGTGGACATCTCCAGCAAGGCCAGCGGCAAGGCGCCGACCGACATGCTGGGCATCGTCAACCAGTCCATCTCGATCATGGGCCAGCGCCTGGGCGAGCAGGAACTGGCGCGCGCCGACATCGTCATCCGCCCGAAGGTGCTGGACATCGGCGCCGCCGATTTCAGCCAGCGTGGCACCGCAATCCTGGAAGGCGAAAAGGCCGCGATGGCAGCCATGCCGCAGATCCGCGCGAAGATCCAGCAGCTGCAGCGCGCACGTGCCGCGGCGGCCGCACCGGCACCTGTGGCCGCACCGAAGTGCGAGGAAGCCTCGCGCCTGGGCAAGCTGATGGGCCGCAAGGACAAGTGCTGACCTGAGCCGGCGTGTCGCTGCCAGACAGCGACGCTGCGTGCTAGCGCGCGGGCCGGTAACCGCTGGCCTGCTGCCGCTCGCGCCTGCGCTTCTGGCGTGCCTGCTCCTGCAGTGTCGCCGTGTGCTGCAGTTGTTCCATGCCATCGCCCGGTACGTGCAGCTGGCGTCGCGCACGGGTCAGCGCCAGATAGACCGCGCGCACCGGGTTGTGCCAGATGCGCCCGCCCTGCCCCGCACTGAAGCAACCGGGTGACAGCGAGACCACGTCGAACTGCAGGTTCTTCGCGTGTTCGGCCAGGCACAGCGCCACCCGCCCTTCAGCGGGCGTGTCCTGGTCATCAAGCGCCAGCAGCAGTGACTGCACCCGATCGGCAGACGCAAACAGTTCGACCAGCGCGCCCTGCCCTTCGTCGGCCTGCGTGGCCAGGAAGCGCTCCCATTCCTGGTCCGATGCGCTGTCGCGGCGCCGGCGCCACGCATCCAGTGGCCGCTGCAGCACGCTGCGCAGCGCGCGCAGCGATGCCGGATGCAGGTAGGGCCGCAGCCCGAGTGCGTGCAGCTGTGCCGCGTCCAGGGCCAGATCGGCGACGCTGCCATGGATGCGCAGGCCCTCGCTCGGCACCTGCGCCCAGTCGCGGTAATGCAGCACACCGGTGGCGCGGTCGGTGGCACCGACGAACGGCCCACTTTCCTGGCCCAGTCCATCCAGTGCCAGGGTCTGGTTGACCAGACCCTCGACCTGGTTGCCCTGGCGCACCGACTGGTGCATTTCCAGCACCTTCGACGCGGCCCAGCGCGGCACCGTACCGGTCAGGCACTGGTGCGGATCACCCAGGCTGACCACGCCAGGCGCATGGCCGGCCAGCAACTGCTTCCACGACGGGCTCAGGTCATGCGCCTCGTCCACCAGCAGCATGCCCATGTCCAGCGGCGGGGTGACGCCGCGCAGGGCCAACCACTTGCCGATGTGCGCCGGGCTGAGGCTCAGCAGCGTGCCCCGCTGCAGTTCGGCGTCGAACATGCAGCGCCAGACGTGCTCGGCGGCCGCCATGTACGGCGACACATCGAGCATCGCGGCAGGCACCGAACGGTCGAAATGCTGGAAGGCCATGCGCGGCGCGGACGAGGCGCACCAACGGTTGATGGCCTCGAACGCGGTCAGCAGCACCTGCTCCGGGCTGCGCCCACCGATGCCCTGCAGTCCGATGCGGCCGGCAATCTCGCGCGGCGTACGGGTGCTGCGCCGGTAGCTGGCAACGAAGCCACCGGTCTGGCCGCCGCGCGCGGCGTGCTGGGCCACGCGGTTGGCGAATTCGATCTGGGTCAGTAGGCGCACCGCAGTGCTGGCCGGCACGCGGGCGCGGAAGGCTTCCACCTGCCCACGCGAGGGCGCCACGTAGGTGTAGCGGCCCGGCCGCGCCTCCATCAGCGCCAGCACCAGGTGGCCCTTGCCGGTGCCGGCATAGCCATCGAGGTCGATCAGCTCATCGGGATTCGCGGCGATGGCGCGCAGCACGCGGGCCTGCTCGGAGGTGTACAGGCCATGGTGCTCGGCCGACCGCGCATCCGCGGCGGCGACGTCATCCAGCGTGGCCTCGTCGTCGTCACTGGAAAAGGTGGCGGGAAAGCGGATCTCATGTTCGACCAGGGTTTCCTGACAGGCCTGCTGCAGGGCCAGGCCCGGATACTCCCGTGGCGACTGCGCGATGACGTCCTGCAGGATCTCCGCCGGAGCCAGCAGCACGCCGTGGCCGGCCAATGCGCTCAGCCAGGCATCCAGCTCCGGTTGGCCACCGCCACCGGGCCCGGCCAGCTGTGCAGCCGCGCCTTCGTTGCCGGCAAACAACGCGCAGGCATCATGCAGCAGTCGCTCGATCTCGGCCGCCGGATGCAGGCGCGTCCGGCACAGCTGCGCGGCCATCAGCCCGGCCTGCTCCACTGCGGTCTGCGGTGGCGTGCCATGGGCAACGTAGCGCGCCAGCGACTTGCGCTGCAGCGGCAGGAACGTGGCGGTAAGCACCGGGTGCTGGAGTTCGGGCATGCGTGGAACCGGAAAGGAACGCTGCGACGCGCGCAGGGCGGAGATGCTCGGCTACCCGCCCGGCGCCGTCAAATCGCAGCGGCGCGTTCATTCCAGCTGCGACAGCGGCAATGCCTGGAAGCCCTTCACCGTGCGCAGCACGAAGCTGGAATTGGCATCGGCCACGCCACCGGCATTGAGCAGCCGGTCCAGCAGGAAGTGCGAGAAGTGCTCCAGGTCGCGCACGTAGACGTGCAGCAGGTAGTCCATGTCGCCGGTCAGTGCATGGCAGGCCACCACTTCATCCCAGCCCTGCACGCTGTCGACGAAGTGGCCGATGGCGGCCTGGTCGTGCTTTTCCAGCTGCACGCGCACGAAGGCCTGAAGGCCCAGGCGCAGCTGGCGCGGTTCCAGCCGCGCGCCATAGCCGACGATCACGCCCTCGCTTTCCAGCCGCTGCAGGCGCCGCAGGCAGGCCGAGGGCGAGAGATTCACCCGCGTCGCCAGCTCGGCGTTGGTGGCGCGCCCATCCCGCTGGATTTCAGCCAGCAGACGTATATCCGTGCGATCGAACTGGACTTCTCCGGCCATTGTTGCCCCGCAACATGGTGAGTACGCAAGGATATTGCGCCAACAAGGCCAATCGGCGCAACTTTTGCAACCCTGTTGCGCGCGCCCTGCCCTAGCATCGTGGGTATCCCGTCAAGGAGTGCCCCATGGACCTCGCCCAGCCCCGCCGCGTCGAACACCAGCAGACCGACAAGGGCTACGTGCCGGTGTATACCACCGCGCTCGTCGAGCAGCCGTGGGACACCTACAGCGCCGACGACCACGCCACCTGGAGCACGCTGTACCAGCGCCAGCGCGAACTGCTGGTCGGCCGTGCCTGCCAGGAATTCCTGGATGCGCAGGACGAGATGGGCATGAGCGCGCACATGATTCCGCGCTTCGACCAGCTCAACGAAGTGCTCGGCGCCGCCACCGGCTGGACCCTGGTCGGCGTGGAAGGCCTGCTGCCGGAACTGGACTTCTTCGACCACCTGGCAAACCGTCGTTTCCCGGTGACCTGGTGGATCCGTCGCCCGGACCAGATCGATTACATCGCCGAACCGGACCTGTTCCACGATCTGTTCGGCCATGTGCCGCTGCTGATGAACCCGGTGTTCGCCGACTACATGGAGGCGTACGGCCGTGGCGGCGTCAAAGCCCACGCGATCGGCCCGGATGCGCTGCAGAACCTGACCCGCCTGTACTGGTACACGGTGGAGTTCGGCCTGATCGATACGCCCGACGGCCTGCGCATCTACGGCGCCGGCATCGTGTCGTCGAAGGGCGAATCGCTGTACTCGCTGGAATCGGCCGCGCCCAACCGCATCGGTTTCGACCTGCAGCGGATCATGCGCACGAAGTACCGCATCGACACCTTCCAGAAGACCTACTTCGTCATCGACAGCTTCGAACAGCTGATGCAGGCGACGTCGCCGGACTTCACCCCGATCTACGCGGCGCTGTCTGATCAGGCGCATCTGCCGGCGGGCGATGTGCAGGCCGATGACCGCGTGTTCCAGAAGGGCACCGGCGAAGGCTGGGCCGACGGCGGCGACGTGTAGGCGAACGGCACACACCGCTTCGTACTGAAAACGGCGCACCTGGATGCGCCGTTTTCGTTGCTGCCTGCCTGCACCGTCACGGCAGTGCAGGCGATGGCAGGGCGATCAGGCGTCCACGGCCCGGCAGGAACCGCGCACCATCAGCTGCGGATGCACGCTGGTTGCGGTCGGCGCATCCGGCACGTCGGCCTGCACCAGCATCGCCGCCGCCATGCGCCCGATGTCGGACACATGGCGGCGCACCGAGGTCAGCGGCGGCCACAGCCGCGACGCCAGCGGGCTGTCGTCGTAGCTGACGATCGACAACTGCTGCGGCACCGCGATGCCCGCACGCAACGCCACCTGGTACACGCCGGCAGCCATTTCGTCGTTGCCGGCAAAGATCGCACTGGGCCGCTGTCCGCCCATCAGCAGCCGTTCGGCGGCATGCACGCCCGACTCGAACGTATCGCCCGCTTCCAGCACGCGTTCACCCGGCAGGGTCAGGCCCACCTGCGCCAGCCGATCGAGGAAGCCATGAGTGCGCTCGCGTGCGGTACGGCGGTCACCCGGACCGGCAATCACCGCGATATCGCGGTGGCCGAGCGAGAGCAGGTAGCCCGCTGCCGCGGCTGCACCGTCGCGATCATGGGTGACCACGGCCTGTGCCTCGTCATCCGACACATGCGCGTTGATGCGGACGTAGCGGCATTCAATGCCGTCGAGCATCTCCGTCAACGCAGCCGACTCGGAGGCACGCGGGCCCAGGATCACGCCGTGCAGCTTCTGCTGCTGCACGAAGCGCCGCACGCCGTACGCACAGTCCGGAGCCAGGCTGTCGCAGGGATGCACGACCAGTTCATAGCCGGTGCCGCGCAGCGCTTCCAACGCGCCGTGCTGCAGGTCGACGATGCATTGGGCGCCCGGGTCGTCATACACCAGGCCGATCAGGAAGGAGCGGCGGAACGCGAGGCCGCGCGCCAGGGGGTCGGGCACGTAACCGACCTCGCGCATCAACGCCTCGACCTTGTCGCGGGTGTCTTTGCGCACCAGCGGCGAGTTGTTGATGATTCTTGAAACCGTTTTCTTGGAAACTCCCGACAGTCGTGCGATGTCGTTGATCGTGGCAGCCTTGCCCTTCGATGCCGGCAACGCGGCATCGCTAATAATTCGCACTGACATGTATAGAACCAGGTAAGTCGGAGAATTCTAGCCTTGCGCCCGTGGGGCGCGAAGTTGCGGAATGTCGCAGCGAAGATGGATCGCGTCGTGTTCGACCGCTTCTGCTGCGCGAGGTTCCATTGTGATCGCTCTACTTGATGTCCATCTGAACCGTTCTTCCGCGCGTGTTCACCTTGAATGCGGGCGCGACGCGCGCGAACGCCAACATTCCCTTAACCAGGCTCCGCTACAGTCGGGGCATGGACCTGCAGACTTCTCCGTTTCCGGTGTTCCGTGGCCGCGACCGGTTGATCGCTGCGGTCGACGCAGCGATGACCTCCGGTAACCCCGAGCGCATCACCGCCGACCTGCAGCTGGCGCTGCAGGAAGCCATCGCGGACAGTCGCATCGAATTGCCCGAGTGCGTACACCGTCCGGTCAGTGATCATTACGCGCGACGCCCGCTGTACCACAGCCGCGAACACGGCTACAGCGTGATTGCCATGAGCTGGGGCCCAGGGCAGGGCACGCCGCTGCACGACCACGATGCCATGTGGTGTGTGGAGGGAGTGTGGTCAGGCGAGCTGGAGATCACCCGCTATGAACTGCTGGAGCGCAACGGTGAGCGCTGCCGCTTCCGCCGCCACGCCGTGCTGCGCGGGGGCTGCGGCAGTGCCGGCAGCCTGATTCCGCCGCACGAGTACCACACCCTGCGCAACGCCAGCAACGAAGCGCTGGCGATCTCGGTACACGTGTACGAGGCGCAGATGGAGCGCTCGGCGGTGTTCGATCCGCTCGGTGGCGACTGGTACCAGCGTCGCATCCAGGCATTGCAGGCCGACCCGGCCTGAGCCGGGGGCAGGGCGGGCACCACCAGCACCGTCGTGAGCCACGTGGCATCATGCGCCGCTGCGCTGCCGGATCCGGCGGCGATCCGCGATGCCCGGTCGGGCAAGGAGCAAGACGATGTCCAGCGCTGATCCGCGCCTGCGCGCGCTGTTGAAGCTGGCACCGGTGATTCCGGTGTACACCCCCGAAGATGTGAATGAAGCGGTCGAAGTGGCCCAGGCGCTGTTCCGCGGTGGCCTGCCGGTGATCGAAGTGACGCTGCGCACGCCGCAGGCGCTGGATGCGATCAAGGCGATGGTCGAGGCCGTGCCCGATGCGGTAATCGGTGCCGGCACCGTGCTCAACGCCGCGCAGATGCAGGCAGCCAAGCAGGCCGGTGCGCGTTTCGCGGTGTCCCCCGGTGCCACCCCGACGCTGTATGCCGCCGCGCGTGATGCCGACCTGCCATACCTGCCCGGTGCCGCCACTGCCTCCGACCTGATCCTGGGCCTGGAGCACGGCCACGACACCTTCAAGTTCTTCCCGGCGGTGCAGGCCGGTGGCGCTGCGCTGCTGGCGGCCTGGCACGGCCCGTTCGCCGATGTGCGCTTCTGCCCGACCGGCGGCATCAGCGCGCAGACCGCGCCGCAGTTCCTGCACCTGCCCAACGTGCTGTGCGTGGGCGGCTCGTGGCTGACCACCCCGGCGCTGCTGCAGACCCGCGACTGGGATGCGATCGAGCGTCTGGCCCGCGAGGCCTCGGTACTGGCCGGCTGAACCGCTGCACGAATCGTCAAAGGTTTGATCGTGATCAAAGCGCCGGCCTCGAGCCGGCGTCATTCTGTGGGCAAGCGCACTACGGAGATCCGAACATGAATTCGACCATGAAGGCCGCCGTGGTGCGTGAGTTCGGCAAGCCACTGGTGATCGAGGAAGTCCAGGTACCGCGCCCGGGGGCGGGCGAAGTACTGGTCAAGATCGAGGCCTGTGGCGTCTGCCACACCGACCTGCACGCCGCCGAGGGCGACTGGCCGGTGAAACCGAACCCGCCGTTCATCCCCGGTCACGAGGGCGTGGGGCACATCGTGGCCGTGGGAGGCGGGGTAGGGCACGTCAAGGAAGGCGACAGGGTCGGCATCCCCTGGTTGTACTCGGCCTGTGGCCATTGCGAACACTGCCTGGGGGGCTGGGAAACGCTGTGCGAGACACAGCGCAACACCGGCTACTCGGTCAACGGCGGCTTCGCCGAGTACGCACTGGCCGATGCCAACTATGTCGGCCTGCTTCCGAAGGACGTGGGCTTCGTCGAGATCGCGCCGGTGCTGTGCGCCGGCGTGACCGTCTACAAGGGCCTGAAGGTGACCGACACCAAGCCCGGGGACTGGGTCGCCATCTCCGGCATCGGCGGCTTGGGCCACATGGCGGTGCAGTACGCCCGCGCGATGGGCCTGAACGTGGCCGCGGTGGATGTGGACGACAACAAGCTGGCATTGGCCCGGCAGCTCGGCGCGCAGATCACCGTGAACGCGCGTACCACCGATCCGGCCGCCTTCCTCAGGAAGGAAATCGGCGGCGCGCACGGCGCGCTGGTCACTGCGGTGTCGCCGAAGGCCTTCGAGCAGGCGCTGGGCATGGTCCGCCGTGGCGGTACCGTCTCGCTCAACGGCCTGCCGCCGGGCAACTTCCCGCTGGACATCTTCGGCATGGTGCTCAACGGCATCACCGTGCGCGGCTCGATCGTCGGCACCCGCCTGGACCTGCAGGAGTCGCTGCAGTTCGCCGCCGAAGGCAAGGTCGCGGCCACGGTCAGCACCGACCGCCTGGAAAACATCAACGACGTGTTCGCGCGCATGCATGCGGGCACGATCGAAGGCCGCGTGGTGCTCGACTTCGCCGCCTGACCGCCTGTGCATGGCCGCCGTCGCTCCGTCCCCCTCTCCCACGGACGCGGCGGCCATGCCTATCCCCCGGTGGTGCCGGCCGTTGGCCGGCAAACCCCAGTCGGTTCGGTAGTGCCGGCCGCTGGCCGGCAACCCGGGCACTCTGTGGCAGCCGTACAATGCGCGCATGCCCGGCCTGCTCAAGACCCTGTTCCTGTCCCTCGTCGCCCTGATCGGCGGCGTGCTGTCGCTTGCGCTGGTCAGCAGCGTCGCCAGCTGGCTGCCCCCGCTGGTGGGCATGTCGCCGGACAACAACAGCGTGCAGCTGGGGTGGGACCTGGCCTTCAGCGTGCTCGGCGGCGTCGCTGGCATTTCCTTCGCCACCTACTACGCACCGTGCTGGCCGCGTTCGCATGGTTTTTCGATCTGGTCGTTGATCGCGCTCGGCTGCGCCTACGCAATGTGGACCGCAGGCGCGGATTTCCCGCTCTGGTTCGTCATTTCGCTGCTGGCATCGCTGCCGTTGCAGCTGCTGGCCGGCTGGTGGTTCGGCCGCCGCGCGTCGCGCGATCCGCGCTGAGCGCATCCAGGTAGTGCCGGCCGCTGGCCGGCAACCTCGCCCATGCTACAGGTGCCGGCCAGCGACCGGCACTACCGCTTCAGCGACGGCAGCGTCTGCTTCAATCGCGCGATGCCCTGCCATGGGTCACCCTTCAGCCGCTTGGCACGCGCCAGCGCCTTGGCCATCGGAAACGCGTCGGCCGCGCTCACCCGCGCCAGTTCTTCCCAGCGCAGCGGCACCGCCACGCCGCCAGAATCGCGTGCACGCAGCGACCACGAGCACACGCTGGTGGCGCCTCGGGTGTTGCGCAGCCAGTCGATGAAGATGACGCCATTGCGCTTCGCCTTGCTCATCGTCGTCACGTAGCGGTCCGGCGCCTGCTCCGCCATCGCCTGTGCGAACGCCTCGCAGAATGCCTTGGCTTCGTCCCAGCCAGCCTTGGGCTGCAGTGGCACCACCACGTGCACGCCCTTGCCGCCAGACAGGCGTACGAAGCTCTCCAGACCCACCTGCTGCAGGCAGTCACGCACGTCGCGCGCACCGGCTTTCACCTGTGCCCAGCTGACGCCGTCACCAGGGTCGAGATCGAACACCAGTCGGTCCGGATGCTCCGGGTCGGCCACGGTCGCACCCCAGGGATGCAGCTCCAGCGTGTTCATCTGCACCAGTTGCAGCAGGCCCCGCGCATCGTCGATGTAGACGTAATCCTCGCGGCCGCTCTTCTGCAGGAGGGGCACCGCATGTACCGCATCGCCCAGGCCGGGGCCATGATGCTTCTGGAAGAAGCAGGCCTTGCCGACGCCATCCGGACAGCGCAGCAATGACAGCGGACGTCCGGCGATTTCGGGCAGGATCCAGCGCGCCATGCGCTGGTAGTAGTCGGCCACGTCGCCCTTGCTCAGTTTCTGCTTTGGAAACACCGCCCGCTCAGGATGGGTGATCTGGACCTCACCTCCGGCTTCGGCATCTGCGCTGCTCATTCCCAGGTCCTCCTTCTGCTTGTCGCTGCGCAACCGCTTGAAACTGGCCTGGCGCAGCAGGCCTTCCTTGCCCCAGCCACGGAACGCCACCTCCGCCACCGCCACCGGCTTCACCCAGCGTACGCTGGCAGCGCGGAACGGCACATGCGCCGGCAGCTGCAGCACGGGCGTCTTCACCGCCAACGGCTGCAGTGCCTTGAGCAGCGCGCGCAGGCTTTGGTCGTCGAAACCGGTGCCAACGCGGCCCACATAGCGCAAGCCGCCCTTGTCCGGCGTCGCCAGCAGCAGCGAGCCGAACCCCACCCGTGAACCCTTGGGTGCCGTGTAGCCGACGATCAGGAACTCGTCGGTGTCTTCGTGCTTCACCTTCCCCCAGCTGCGCGCGCGGGTATTCACGTACGGGGCATCCACCTGCTTGCTGACGATGCCTTCGAATCCGGCCTTGCCACTGGCAACGAACACCTGCGGGCCATGGTCGATCACGTGCTCGCTGAAGGCCAGGGTGCCAGGCGCCGGCCCAATGAGCTCTTTCAGGAGTGCTTTGCGCTCCAGCAACGGCGCACGACTGATATCCGCTCCAGCCAAGCCCGGAAGATCGAACACGATGTAGCGCAGCGGTTGCTTCGAACTGCCGTCGATCACCCGCTGCAACGCTGCGAAGTCACTGCGCCCTTCCTTGTCCAGCACCACCAGTTCGCCGTCCAGGCGTGCATCGCGCACCGGCAGCGCCTGCACGGCCTGCACCACTTCGGGAAAATCATCGGTCCAATCCAGACCATTGCGGGAGCGCAGCCTGACCTCGCCATCGTGCAGATCAGCCAGCAGGCGATAGCCATCCCACTTGATTTCGTGAAGCCAGCGGTCGCCGTCCGGCGCACTGTCGCGATGATCGGTCAACTGCGGTTTGAATGCATGGGGGTAGGGTGCGTCACGTGCGCCGTGCAGTTGCAGCGCGCGTGCATGCCAGCGCACATCGGCCTTGCGTGTGGTCGTGCGTGCGACGGGTGCAGCTCGCGCCGTCTTGTCCGCGGAACGCTTCTTCGCCGCAGGTGTTCGTTTGGGCATCGGTGCCGTCAGCAGGTCATCCGCCTCCGCGTCGCGCGCTTCCCCGTCACCGCGCTTGATCAACAGCCACTGCACCTGGCGTCCTTTCATCGCGGTCCGCACCAGCTTCCAGCCACCGGCCAGGCGTTGTCCATGCAGCACGAAGTCGATCTTGCCCGCCGCCAGTGCCTGCAGTGGATCGCCTTCACAGGCCCAGGTGCCGTGATCGAAGACTTCCACGTGGCCCGCACCATAGTGGCCTTCAGGAATGTCTCCCTCGAAACCGGCGTAGGACAGCGGATGGTCTTCCACTTCCACGGCCAGCCGCTTTTCACCGACGCGTAGGGAAGGCCCCTTGGGCACAGCCCAGCTCTTCAGTACGCCGTCCATTTCCAGGCGGAAGTCATAGTGACGCGAGCTGGCATGGTGCAGCTGGATGACAAAGGTCGGCCGCCGCTTCGGGTCGCCCGGTGCGGGCGTGTCGTCGGGCTCCGTTGTCTGCCCGGCGCCACCGCCAAGCCGGCGTTTGCGCCGATACTGGTGCAACGACATGGCTCACCCCGCCTTGCGTCGGGGTGCGGTCTTCTTTGCAGCCTTCTTGGTTGTCTTCTTTACGGCCTTCTTCACTGGCGACTTGGCGGCTGCTTTGCGCGTTGCGGCCTTCTTCGCTGGCGTTCGCTTGTTCGCATCCAGGCTCTTCTGCAGCAGCGCCATGAAGTCGACCACATTGGTACTGGCGTCCTCGCGCGGTGCCGGCTCATCGTCCACCCGCGTGGTGCCGCCCTTGGACTTGATGCGCTTGTTCAACACCTGCTGCAGGCGCTCGCGGAATTCATCGTGGTACTGCGACGGATCCCAGTCGCCGGCCATCGACTCGATCAACTGCTCGGCCATCGCCGTTTCCTTGCTGGTGATGCGATAGTCGGACAGTTTGCCGGTGGGCAGCTTGTAGTCCTCGGGATCCACCAGCTCCTGCGGATAGCGCAGGATCATCAGCACCAGCGCGTCCTCATGCGGCATCACCGCGCACAGGTATTCGCGCGTACGCACCACCACCCGCGCGATGCCCACCTTGCCGGTGCTGCGCAACGTTTCGCGCAGCAGCACATAGCCCTTTTCGGCCTTCTTGCCGGGCACCAGCAGGTACGGTTTCTCGTAGTAGCGTGGGTCGATCTGCGCCGCATCCACGAACGATTCCACCTCCACCGCTTCGTGGCTTTCCGGCGCCGCCGAACGGATATCACCTTCCTCCAGCACGACATAACTGCCCTTGTCGTACTCATAAGCTTTGACGATGTCCTTCCAGGGCACTTCCTCACCGGTGTCGGCGTTGACCCGTTCGAAACGGATCGGCTTGCGATCGCGGGAGTCGAGCATGCGGAACTGCAGATCGACCTTGCGTTCGCCGGACATCAGTGACACCGGCACGTTGAGCAGGCCAAACGACAACGTGCCGGTCCAGATCGGGCGGGCCATGGGCGCACCTTTGGCGGGGCAGGGTGCCCAGCGTGGGCCGGAGGGCGTAAACCAGCCGTGTCCATGCCGTGCACGTGGGTTTTACGGTGGTGCCGGCCGCTGGCCGGCTGAGGCTCGCGGACTGAAGTTTCCTAGGGTTGCCGGCCAGCGGCCGGCACTACTGCAGCAACGGCCTCACCGCCGCCGCCGGAATATGGTCCAGTGCGCGCCAGGCGTCCTCCACCACCGGCCTCGCCTGCGACCAGCTCAACCGCGACTGCCCGCGCATCTGCTCCCAATGCTCGGCCAGTTCCTCGCAGGTATCGGCGGCATCACCGCGCGGCCAGTCGGCGGCATGCGTGGTCAGCGCGAAGGCGTAGACCGGGCAGAGGTCGCGCCAGTTGCGGTGGCTGTGGCCACGGCGCTCTTCGTAATCGCTCAGCATGTACTGCAGGTAGTCCTGCGCCACCGCCTGCGGGTCCTCGTGGCGACGCGTGCGGCGCTGCGCGGTGCGTTGGCCGAGCGGATCGAGCAGGGCGTTGAACACGGACGGTGCGGGTCGTTCAAGACGGGGCATGGCCGGCTCCTGCAGCGGGGGCGGGTGGGCAGGAATACGCGCGGTCCCGTTACCGGGGGGTGAGCGAGATGTTCATGACGCCAGGTTCGCAGCGGCTTTACCTGCAGGGCGGTGTAGTGGGAGCCCCCGAGTGCAGGTACCAGACCATGAGCCGAGAGACCTCACGAGACCCGCTGCGCGAAAACCACCCGCCCATTCCCGGCGAGCAGCGCGGCAAGCGCGATGCCGACAATGCCGACTACCGCGGCACCGGTGCACCGTTCTTCGATGCCGAGCATGCCGGAGAGCATCTGCCGGTGAAGCACGAGTCTGAACAGGCCGCGCTGGACCGCAAGGACGGCGGCGACCGCCATCGTGGCGGCCAGGAAAGCCCGCTCAAGCGGCGTGAGCGCAAGCAGCGCGCCAGCGACAACCAGGATGAGGCGCTGGAGGAGACCTTCCCGGCCAGCGACCCGACCTCGCCGTTCGTACCAGCCAAGGCCCCCGACTGACGGTAGTGCCGGCCGCTGGCCGGCAACCTCCTGACATCCTGCACAGCGCGATGCCGGCCAGGGCCCCCGACTGACCGGTAGTGCCGGCCGCTGGCCGGCAACCTCCTGACGTCCTGCACGGCGCGATGCCGGCCAGCGGCCGGCACTACCACTTCAACGCCACGACCACTGCAGGCCGACGTTGGCCCGCCGTCCCGGTCCCGGCTCGTAGAAGCGGCCATTGCCGTCATTGACGATCACCGAGCCGATGTAGGCCTGGTCCAGCACGTTCTCCAACCGTGCGAAGACCCGCAGCTCGCCACCCGGCAGGTTCCAGCGACGCCCGCCTTCCAGATGCAGCAGGGCGAAACCGGGCGCACGTTCGGTCGCCACGTCGTTGACCACGGTATCGCTACTGGCGGACGCCTCCAGCGCCCATTGCCAGTCGGCGGGGGTCCACTGCAGCCTGGCGAAGGCCTGCTGCTGCGGCACACCGGGCAGGCGGCTGCCCGCGGCGACCACGCTGTTCGAGGTCAGGTACGGCGAGCGCACCTGCGCCTGCAGCCATGTCCATGCCAGCTGCAGTTCCAGCTGCTCGGCCAGCGGCTGTCGGTACTGCAGTTCCACACCCTGGCGGCGGGTGCGGCCGATGTTGCGATAGGTGCTGCGCCCACCAGAGTTGCTCGCAACTGCCAGCTCATCGTCGGTATCTGCGCGGAACAGGCTGATATCAAGCTGGGTTCCGTCCTGTGCGTGCCATTTGCTGCCTATCTCCAGATTGCGGCTGCGCGCGGCCGCCAGATCCAGTGCCAATCCCGCGTGGCCGTCGGCGCGATACCCCAGCTCATTGAAGGTAGGCGTCTCGAAGCCCCGGCCCACGGCGGCGTGCAGCCGCCACTGCGGGCTTGCCTCGAAGCTGACACCTGCCACCGGCGTGGTTGCCTGATAGCGACGGTGGCCGCTGTCGTCCGGATTGCGCCCGGTGATGTAGCGGTCATTCGATTCGAATCGCACGGCGCTGTGGCGCAGCCCGGCCAGCAACGACCAGCGCGGGCTCCACTGCCACCAGGCCTGGGCGAACTGGTCCACGTTCTGCACGACGTCGATCTGGTCACGACGCAGGCGCCCACGCACGCCCAGGGTGCTGCCGATGAAGTTCTCGTAGCCGGTGCGATGCTGGCGCTGGCGGTCGGCGCTGAGCCCGGCCACAAGATCCAGCGGTCGGCCGGCGAGGTCGCCGTGCCAGCCCCAGCGCGCGTCCAGTCCGCCGTAGCCCGCGTCCAGATCGATCACGCCGCCCGCATGCAACGGGTTGGCCTGTGCGGTCGGCGGAATCGGCAGGTACTGGGTGACCTCACGCTGCCCGGCATAGCCCATCAACTGCCAGCGCTGGGTGTCGGTTTCCCGGGTCCAACGCAACCCAGCCTGCTGCTGGCGCACCGATTTGCGGGTGTTGTACTGGTGAGCCACCGCCGTGGCCTGGCGCGGATCGGCCGCCACCTGGGAACGGCTCAGGCCCAGCGGATCCTGCGCATCGGGGGCATCGAGCGCGTTGAGCAGCAGCTCGAGCCGTCCACCGCCCAGATCGCCGCCGATACGCGCATTGAGCGATTCGCGGCGCGCGCGGCTGTGTTCGCGCCAGCCATCGGTGCGGAAGTGATTGGCGGCGATGTTGTAGTCCAGCGCTTGGCCGGCACCCTTCAGTTGCGCGCCGACACTGAGCGTGCTGTCGGCGCCGGCGTTCACGCGCAGCCGCCACGGGTCGCCGGCCTGGCCCTGCGCGCTCCAGACCTGCAGCACGCCGCCGGAGGAATTGCCGTACAGCGCCGAGAACGGCCCGCGCAGCACCTCGATGCGTTCGGCGCCCAACAAGCTGGCGTGCGACAGCTGGCCCTGGCCATCGGGCATGGTCGCCGGCACCCCGTCGATCAACACCCGCACCCCGCGCACACCGAAGGTCGAGCGCGCGCCGAAGCCACGAATCGACAGCTGCGTGTCCTGGGCGAAGTTCTGCCGATCGCGCGCCAGCAGTCCCGGCACCCCGGCCAGTGCCTCGGACAACTGCACGCTGTTTCCGGCCCGGCCGGCGTCGATCCAGACCGTGTCCTGGCTGGCCGGCAACGCGAACGGGTCGATGCCCGGCACCCGCGCCGCCTGCACCTGCACGGCAGGCAGGGCGGTGGGCGCAGGCTCGGCCATGGCCGCCAGTGGCGACAGCAGCAGGGCGGACAACGGCAGGCAGTGGCGTCGTGCGGCGGGATTCATGATTCAGGTTGATGGATCGGGCGGCAACGCACGCCATGGTACGGGGCTGCGGATGACGATGGCGGCGGCCAGCCCCGGCAGGCTTTGTTACGATGGGCTGTTTCCGGCCGAAAAGCCGCAGACCGCGTGGCGCAATTCCTCCCCCTTTCCGTCTACCGAACGAGTACCGCCGTGTCCTTCTTTGCAAACGTGGAACTGGTCCCAGGCGACCCGATCCTGGGCCTGACCGAGGCGTACAACGCCGACAGCCGCCCGACCAAGGTCAACCTGGGTGTGGGCATCTACTACGACGAGAGCGGCCGCATTCCGCTGCTGCGCGCCGTCAAGCAGATCGAGCAGCAGCTCGCCAACGAGGCCAAACCGCGCGGCTACCTGCCGATCGATGGCCTGCCGGCGTACACGCAGGCGACGCGTGAGCTGGTGTTCGGCAAGGACTCGCCGCTGCTGGCCGCCGGCCGCGTCACCACCGCACAGACGGTCGGTGGCAGCGGTGCGCTGCGTGTCGGCGCCGATGTGCTGAAGAAGCTGCTGCCGCACGCCACCGTTGCACTGAGCAACCCGAGCTGGGAAAACCACCGTGCGGTGTTCAGCGCCGCTGGTTTCGACGTGCTGGATTACACCTACTTCGACCCGAGCACCCATGGCGTCGATTTCGACGGCATGCTGGCCGACCTGGGCAAGCTGGACACCGGCACCGTGGTGCTGCTGCATGCCTGCTGCCACAACCCCACCGGTGCCGACCTCACGGTCACCCAGTGGAAGCAGGTCGCGCAGCTGCTGAAGGACAAGCAGCTGTTCCCCTTCATCGACATGGCCTACCAGGGCTTCGACAAGGGCATCGAGCAGGACGGCGCCGCCGTGCGCATCATCGCCGAAGCCGGCATCGACAGCTTCATCGTCGCCAACTCGTACTCCAAGTCGTTCTCGCTGTACGGCGAGCGCGTGGGTGCGCTGTCGATGGTGGCACCGACTGCCGCTGACGCCAAGGCGGTGCAGTCGCAGGTCAAGCGCGTGATCCGCACCATCTATTCCAGCCCGTCCACCCACGGTGCCGCGCTGGTGGCCGGCGTGCTGACCAACCCGGAACTGCGTGCGATGTGGGAGCAGGAGCTGACCGAGATGCGCGAGCGCATCCACGCCCTGCGCCAGGGCCTGGTCGAGAAGCTGGCTGCCGCTGGCGCGCCGCAGTTCGGTTTCATCAACGAGCAGGCCGGCATGTTCTCCTACTCCGGCCTGAGCCGTGAGCAGGTCGAGCGTCTGCGCGACGAGTTCGGCATCTACGCCGTCGGCACCGGCCGCATCTGCGTGGCCGCGCTGAGCCAGAACAACCTGGAGTACGTCGCCAAGGCCGTGGCCACCGTCGCCAAGGCCTGAAGCAACACTGCACTGGTTTGAGAACAAAGGCGCCGAAGGGCGCCTTTGTTTTTGCTCCTGCTTTGCCTTTGCCACACTCTCCGCGCTCGCGGCGAACCCTGAAGCGCAGGGCGAGGCACACCGTGGCCAGGACCGTGAGGCGCATGGATGCGCCGATCGAGCCCCCATGGGTGAGGGCGCTTTGCCTGCGAAGCACTGCTTCGCAAGCGCCCGAACGCCCTGCCGCCAGGGGCTGGGCCGGACCCCGGAGGGGGGGTTTACGGCGTGTCCTGGTCACGGTGTGCCTCGCCCTGCGCCTCCATGAAGGAGTGCGCCGACAGCGCAACGCATCTGGAAACGATTACGCCTTCCCTCGCTCACGCACGGCCCCGCCATACGGGCGACAATAGGCGTTTTCCCGCTGCCGAGACCTGCCCGCTCATGTCCCGTACTTCGTTGACCCGCTTCCTGATCCAGGAACAGCACGCCGGCCGCATCAATGCCGACCTGCGCCAGCTGATCGCGGTCGTCGCCCGCGCCTGCACCAGCATCTCCATCGCCGTCAGCAAGGGCGCCCTCGGTGGCGTGCTCGGCGACGCCGGTACCGGCAACGTGCAGGGCGAAGCGCAGAAGAAGCTGGATGTGATCAGCAACGAGATCCTGCTCGAAGCCAACGCCTGGGGCGGCCATCTCGCCGCCTGCGCCTCGGAAGAAATGGACCACAGCCAGCCGGTGCCGGACATTTATCCGCGCGGTGATTTCCTGCTGCTGTTCGATCCCCTCGATGGCAGCTCCAACATCGACGTCAACGTCTCCGTCGGCACCATCTTCTCGGTGCTGCGCTGCCCGACCAACGTCGAACTACCGGGCGATGATGCCTTCCTGCAGCCGGGCAGCAAGCAGATCGCCGCCGGCTACTGCATCTACGGGCCCAGCACCCAGCTGGTGCTGACCGTCGGCCACGGTACCCATGCCTTCACCCTGGACCGCGAGAAGGGCGAGTTCGTGCTGACCACCGAGAACATGCAGATTCCGGCGGCCACCCAGGAATTCGCCATCAACATGTCCAACCAGCGTCACTGGGAAGCGCCGATGCAGGCCTATGTTGGTGATCTGCTGGCGGGCAAGGAAGGCGCGCGCGGCAAGAACTTCAACATGCGCTGGATCGCCAGCATGGTCGCCGACGTGCATCGCATCCTGACCCGCGGCGGCATCTTCATCTACCCGTGGGACAAGAAGGATCCGTCCAAGGCCGGCAAGCTGCGCCTGATGTACGAAGCCAACCCGATGGGCCTGCTGGTCGAACAGGCCGGTGGCGCTGCCTGGACCGGCCGCGAGCGCATCCTCGACATCCAGCCCGACCAGCTGCACCAGCGCGTGCCGGTGTTCCTGGGTTCGCGCGAGGAAGTGGCTGAAGCCGTGCGCTACCACCACGCACACGACGACGCGCAGGGCTGACGGCCTATCGCCTGACAGCGGTCATGGCAGTTCGATGACATGACCGTGGGGTGACACCGAGGGCGGCAAACGGCACCATCAAGCCGTTGCCGCCTAAGGAATGCACGCATGCACGAGCAGGGCCCGGTCGATTTCATCGAAGTCATCCACAACGCCGTCCCCAGCGAGGTCTGCGCGGCCATCGTTGAGCGCCTGCGCGCTACGCGTGGCCTGCAGCCCGGTGCGGTGGGCAGTGGCGTGTTCCCGGAACTCAAGCACAGCAAGGATCTGCGCATCAGTGGCCTGGACGGCTGGCAGGATGTCGATCAGCAGCTGCAGATCGCGGTGTTCAACGGCCTGCTGACTTATCTACGCCGTTATCCACAGGCGTTGATTGCGCCGCTGATGTTGCAGATCCAGGACAGCAACGGCCAACCGCGACGCCTGTCTGCCGAGGACTTCCCCGACATGCCGCAGCAGCAGCTGGCCGATCTGGCCCGCACCTGCCTGCGCCCGGGTGCGATCAACCTGCAGTGGTATGCGGCAGGCGAGGGCGGCTACCCGTACTGGCATTGCGAGCTGTACCCGAAGGATGCGCAGGCCGAGACCCTGCACCGGCACGTGCTGTGGACGCTGTACCTCAACGACGACTTCGAAGAGGGCGAAACCGAGTTCCTGTTCCAAGGGCGAAAGATCGCGCCGCGCACCGGCAGCCTGCTGATTGCGCCGACTGCGTTCACCCACACGCATCGTGGCAACCGGCCGCAGGGTGGGGACAAGTTCATCGCGACCAGCTGGATCCTGTTCCAGAGTGCGCAGAAGTTGTTTGGAGGGTAGAGTCGAGCTTGCTCGACTGCTTTTCCGTCTCCAGTCGAGCAAGCTCGACTCTACTCAGAACAACGACCCCTGCGGCGAATCCTTCTTCGGCGGCAGCGGCTTCTGGAACCGGCTGCAATCCAGCTTCGGCCAATGGCTGTTCTGCGCATTGAAGCCCAGACGTTTGCGCGCCAGCTTGAAGCGGTTGTTCAACAGATCGGCATACACGCCTTGGCCCCGCATGCGCGTGCCGAACTGGCTGTCGTAGTCCTTGCCGCCGCGCAGCTGCTGGATGGTACTCATCACATGTGCGGCGCGATCTGGATGATGGGTGTCCAGCCACTCGCGGAACAGCGGTGCCACTTCCAGCGGCAGGCGCAGCAGCACATAACCGGCGGTGCTGGCACCGGCATCGTGTGCAGCCTCCAGCACCGCTTCCAGCTCGCTGTCGTTGATCCACGGAATCACCGGCGCCACCATCACACCCACCGGAATGCCCGCTTCATGCAGGCGCTTCATCGCACGCAGCCGTGCATGCGGCGCCGACGCGCGTGGCTCCAGCTTCGCGGAGAGATGCGGGTCCAGCGAGGTCACCGAGAAATGCACGCTGACCAGGTTCTCCGCCGCCAGCGGTGCGAGCAGATCGATGTCACGTTCGACCAGTGCGTTCTTGGTGATCAGCGAGAACGGATGCTTGGTTTCCAGCATCACTTCGATCAGCTGGCGGGTGAGCTTGAACTTGCGTTCGATCGGCTGGTACGCATCGGTGTTGATGCCCAGCGCGATCGGTTGCGGCACGTAGCCCGGCTTCGACAACTCCTTGCGCAGCAGCTGCGGCGCATTGGACTTGGCGAACAGCTTGGTCTCGAAGTCCAGGCCTGGCGACAGGTTCAGATAGGCGTGCGAGGGGCGCGCGAAGCAGTAGGAGCAGCCATGCTCACAACCGCGGTACGGATTCACCGATTGGCTGAAGCCGACGTCCGGTGAGGTGTTGCGGCTGATGATGCTGCGTGCGGTCTCGGCACGTACTTCAGTGCGCAGACGTGGGGCGAGGAATTCCTCGCTCTCATCGACCGCCCAGCCGTCGTCCACCGCCTCGCTGACGGTGCTTTCAAAGCGCCCGGCAAGGTGGGACGTGGAACCTCGGCCCTTGATCGCGATACCCATTGCGGCAGGTTACGCCGCAGCCGTCTCAATGGCTGCGACGGCTGCCTGAAGGGTTCAGCGCGGTGCTGCGTCGAGCATGGCTCAACGCTACAGGAGAGCGGTCAGAGCAACGCCAGGTACCCGTGCACGGTGGCATCCAGGCCGTCGTACAGCGCCTCACCGATCAGCGCGTGGCCGATCGACACCTCCAGCACGTCCGGCACGTGGGCCAGGAAATCGCGCAGGTTGTCCTGCGACAGGTCGTGCCCGGCGTTGACGCCCAGGCCCACCGCCTGCGCCCGCCGCGCCGCAGTGGCGAACAGTTCCAGCATCGCCGCAGCGTCGCCGGCCGCGTGTGCTTCGGCGTAGGGGCCGGTATACAGCTCGACACGATCTGCACCGACTTCGGCCGCCTGCTCCAGCAGTGGGTTGCCAGCATCGACGAACAGGCTGACCCGGCAGCCCATCGCCTTCAGTTCGGCGACCAGTGGTCGCAGCCGCTCGGCATCCCGCTCGAAGTCGAAGCCATGGTCGGAGGTGATCTGTCCATCGCCATCCGGCACCAGCGTCGCCTGCGCCGGGCGGGTCTGCGCGCACAGCGGCAGCAGGCCTGGGTAGCCCTCGCGCGGCGGTGCGAACGGGTTGCCTTCGATGTTGAATTCCACGCCACGCGCGCGGGTCAGCGTGGACAGCGCCAGCACGTCCTCGGCGGTGATATGGCGGCGGTCCGGCCGCGGGTGCACGGTGATGCCATGTGCACCGGCATCCAGGCAGGCCTGGGCGGCGCGTACCACGTCCGGTTCGGCACCGCCGCGCGAATTGCGCAGGACGGCGATCTTGTTGACGTTGACGCTGAGCTGGGTCATGGAACGAAACTACTTGGAAAGAGGGGATGGATCGTGATCGTTGGGGTCGTCACCGCGGCGGGCCTGGGCCTGTTCGCGCAGGCGGCGCAGTTCTTCGGCATCGACCAGTGTGGACGGATCGCGCTGTGGATCACCGAAACGGGCCACATAGCGGCCGCGTACCCAGGCCAGCAGGAAGGCGAGGGCGGCCAGCAGGCACAGGGTCATCAGCCCGGGGCTGGGGGTCTTCAGCGCGAAGGCGAAACAGCCCAGCGCCAGCAGCAGGTACAACCAGTACATAGTCGGGCTCCCCGGATGATCGGCGCAGTGTAGCGCTGCGTCAGAGCAGCGGCGAGGCCAGCCGGGCGAAGGCCTCGGGCAGGCGGTGCAGCCACAGCGAACGACCGGCCTGGTCGTGCACCCGCGTGGAACGGTCGAATTCGCCCTGCAGCAGTTCGGCCAGCGCAGCCACCCGGTCACGGTCGCTGATCATCATCGACAGCTCGAAGTTCAGCCGGAAGCTGCGGTGATCGAAGTTGGCACTGCCGACGATGCAGACGTCGTCATCGGCGATGAAGGCCTTGGTATGCAGCATGCGTGGGCCGTACTCGTAGATCTTCACCCCGGCATGCAGCAGCTCGTCGAAGTAGGAGCGGGCGGCCTGGGTGACGAACCAGGAATCGCTCATCTTCGGCACCAGCAGGCGCACGTCCAGCCCGCCCAGCGCGGCCGAGGTCAGTGCCATCCGCGCCGCTTCGCCCGGCACGAAGTAGGGCGTGACCAGCCAGACGCGCTCGTGCGCTTCCTGGATCGCCGCCACATGCAGGCGATGGATCGTTTCCCAGCCCGAGTCCGGGCCGGAGACCAGCACCTGGGCGTTGATCGCACCATCGCCGCGCAGCGGCATGTCAGCTGGCCACAGACGCGCGATGTCCATGCGCGAGGGATCCTGTCCACTGGCGTAGAGCCAGTCCTCGGCGAACACCAGCTGCAGGCTGCGCACCACGTGGCCGCGGATGCGCATGTGCAGGTCGCGGTAGGCATCCGCCCTGCGGCTTTCATCCTCGTCGTCGGTGATGTTGATGCCGCCGGTGAAGGCGAGGCGGCCGTCGACGATCACCAGCTTGCGGTGGGTACGCAGGTTCAACCACGGGCGCTTGAATGGCTTCAGCAGCTGCCGTGGGTGGAACCAGATCGCTTCGCCACCGGCGTCGAGCAGCGGCTGCAGGAAGCGGCGGGGCAGGGCCGACGAACCCACCGCGTCGAGCAGCAGGCGCACCTGCACACCCGCGCGGGCGCGCTCGACCAGGGCGTCGCGCAGCGCGGTGCCGGCATGGTCCGGGTTGAAGATGTAGTACTCCAGGTGCACGTGATCGCGGGCCTGCGCGATGGCGTCCAGCAGGGCCGCGTAGGTTGCCGCGCCATCCACCAGCCAGGTGACTTCGGTGGCGCTGCTCGGCGCGAGCCCGGTCGTGGCCTGTGCGACCTTGGCCAGCTCGGTGCAGTCGGCGTCGGGTGGGCAGACATCGCTGTAGTGCTCCATCCCCGAGCGGGCACGGCCACGGCGCAGGCGCTGCCGCTTCACCTTCTGCGGGCCCAGCAGGTAGTAGATGAAGAGACCCAGGTAGGGCAGCAGCGCCAGCGACAGGATCCAGCTCAGCGTGGCCACCGGCTCGCGCTTCTGCAGCATGATCCAGCCCGCCAGCGCGAACAGGTACAGCAGATAGGCGACCGCCAGGATCGTACCAAGGTGGGCGATGCCGTCGAGCCAATGGCGCAGGGAGTCGAAGAGGGCGAGCATCCGCCGATCATAACGGTCCAGACCGTCAGGCATAAAAAAGACGCCCCTGTTTCCAGGGGCGTCTGCAGTCGCGTCATGACTGTTGTGTTGCGGTGTAGCGTTTACTGCTGCACAAAACCGATCTTCTTCATCTGAGCATTCTTCGCGGCGGCCAGAACCTTGGCCATCACGTCGTACTCGGAATCCGGGCTGGCGTCGATGCGCAGTTCCGGCTGGTTGGTCGGGTCACGCTGGACCTCCTGCTCCATCCGCTGCTGCAGCTCGCTGGTATTGATCGGGCTGTTGTTCCACGAGACCTGGTTGCTGGCGTCGATCTTGAGTTCGATCGGCGGCGGCGGTTCGACCAGCTGCGGCGGTGGGTTGAGCACGCGCTGCGGCAGGTCCACGGCGATCGGGTACGTCATGATCGGCGCGGTCACGATGAAGATGATCAGCAGAACCAGCATCACGTCCACGAGGGGCGTGACGTTGATGTCTGCCATGGGGCCCTTGCCACCACCACTACTGAATGCCATGGCTTATTGCCCCTTTTCTTTGGTCGCGACGAAGCCGACGTCCAGCATGCCCTGCTCCTGCGCGACCTTGGTCAGGTCGTTGATGACGCGCATCTTGGTGGTGCGGTCACCACGCAGGTTCAGCGGCGGCTGCGGGGTCTGCTGGGCGGCGGTCGCCAAGCGCGACTCGAGAGTCTGCTTGTTGATTTCTTCGTCGTTCCAGTAGATCGAGCCGTCTTCCTTGACTGCCAGGGTGATCGGTCCGGAACGCTTTTCAGCATCTTCCGGCTTCTGGATCAGGTTGGCTTCCGGCAGATCCACCTTGACCTTGTGGGACATCAGGGGCGCCGTGATGATGAAGATGATCAGCAGCACCAGCATCACGTCCACGAGGGGCGTAACGTTGATGTCGGCCATGGGGCCGCCGCTGTTACCACTACTGAAAGCCATAACGGGCTCCGTCTAGATCTTGGTGACTACTTACGTTCGTCGCTGGGTGACGCGCGCCGCAATTAGCGGACGCGCGAGCCGGTGGCGAAGAAGTCGTGCAGGTCGTGCGCGAAGGTATCGAACTTGCTGATGGTCGCGCTGTTGATCTTGCTGAAGAAGTTGAAGGCGAACACGGCCGGGATCGCGACGAACAGACCGATCGCGGTCATGATCAGCGCTTCACCCACCGGGCCTGCAACGGCGTCGATCGAAGCGGAGCCGGTGGCACCGATCTTGATCAGCGCGCCGTAGATGCCCCACACGGTACCCAGCAGACCGACGAACGGAGCGGTCGCGCCGACGGTGGCCAGCAGGGTCATGCCCGACTGCAGCTTGTTGCTTTCGCGGGTCACGGCCTGACGCAGAGCGCGGTCGACGAACTCCGAACGGCTCAGGTTCTCACCCACGCCGCCGGTGGCGCCGCCTTCAGCGCGCTGGTGGTGGGCAGCCGCCTGGGCAGCGTCCAGGGCGATCTTGGAGAACGGCTCGGAAGCCGGCTGTTCTTCCATCGCACGGATGGCGTCCTGCGCGTTCGGGGTATCCCAGAACAGGCTGACGACGCGATCAGCGGCGCTCTTCAGGCGGGTGGCGCGGAAGATGTTGATGACGGTCCAGTACCAGGACATGGCCGACATGACGACCAGGGTCAGCAGCACGACCCAGGAAACCGCGAAATCACCCGGCTTGGTGGTCATTTCGTGGATCAGGTGCTCGAAGCCCATCTGCGACAGGGCGTTGGACGGATTGCCCCCGGCAGCAGCGGCGATGAAAATTTCCTGCAGCATGACGCTTACCTTTGTTGTGTGTGGTGATAAAGGGTGTAGCTAAGCTAAACAATCGAACTGGGAGCGGGGGTGGCCAGGTGGCCACCCGGACGCATCAGTTCAGCGCAAAGTTGACCGGGACGCGAACGCGACCTGCCGCCTTCTTACCGCCAGATTCAGCGGCGTTGAAGCGCCACTTGCGAGCTGCTTCCATCGCAGCACGGTCCAGGTCGCGGTTACGGCTGGACTTTTCCACCGTGACATTGGTGACGTTGCCGTTGGCATCGACATCAATGATCAGGATCACTTCGCCCTGGATACCCGCGCGGAAGGCTGCCGGCGGGTAACGCGGCGGATTCATGGCCTTCGAGGAGATATCCACGCTGGCCTCGATCGAGGTCGGCGGAGCCGGCGGCGCGGGCGGCGACGGCGGGGTGACGATATCGTTCGGACGCGGTTCCGGCACGTCCACGACCGGCGCCTGCGGCGGCGGCGGGACCGGCGACGGCTTCGGCGGCGACAGATTCTTCACCGGCGGTGGCGGAGTATCCTGCGGCGGCGGCGGCGGCGGCGGCGGTGGGGGCGGCGGCGGCGCGTCGACGATGGTCACCATGACGTTGCGCTCCTTCTCAGCCACGGCCTTGGGAGCCACGGCGGGGATCAGGAGCATCATGAACGCGGCCAGATGCAGGGCAATTACAAACGCGATGCCGACGATGCGAGGCCAGCTCAGCCCCTTGTCATCGGGTTGTTCGTACCGGTGAACGACTAGTTGTTCCGTCATGCGCCAAGAGCTCAATAGTGGGGCCGGGATGCCGGGGGCGGAATCCCTGATCAGCGGTGCATGACACCGCAGGAACCTCCAAGCTTATACCAATCCTGAGCGCCTGCGCATCAACTGAGCAGGCATTCAGGCGTTATTCCTACTTACTTCAGGTTGATGATTTTTTTTGCATCAGCCTGGTTCTTCACACCCTTCGCCAGCGCCTGCTGGGCGGCCTGCTTGGCCTCCGGGATGCGACCTTCGGCATGCAGGACGCGTGCCAGGTTCAGGTAGGTCTCACCGTCCTTGGACAGCGGGGCAGCCTTCTGCCACGCATCGATCGCCTGCGGCACCTGGTCGGAGTAGTAGTAGGACTGGGCCAGCGCCAGGTAGACCTGGTAATCCGGCTTCAGGATGCCCTTCTGCAACCCTTCGTTGATGACCGCGATGACGTCCTTTTCCTTGTGTTCGGTGTTGGCATAGATCGAGTACAGCTGCTTGTACTCGCGCTCTTCGGTGAGCTGGCCGCTGCTGCGCAGCTTGTCCATCACCGCAGCCGCCTTGTCCATCTGGTCGGCCTGCATGTACATGCTGGCCAGGTTCAGCTGGGCCTTCTTGTCGTTCGGGTTCTTGGCAGCCAGGGCCTCGGCTTCCTTGACCGCTTCACCGGACTGGCCGGCTTCGGACAGAGCCGCCATCAGCAGCTGGTTCCAGTTGTCCTTCGGTTCGGTCGAACCGGCGATGGCCTGCTTCAGCACCGGGATCGCTTCCTGGTAGCGCTCCAGCTGGTACAGCGCCTGGCCCTTGGCGATCAGCTCTTCCGGCTTGGTCGACTTGCTCTCGGCGAAGTACTTGTCCAGGGTCGCCAGGCCTTCGGCGGTCTGGTCTTCCTGCAGCTGCAGCTGGCCCAGCATCAGCATCGACTGGAAGTGCCCGTTGTTGTCCAGGCCGTTGAACTGCAGGACCTGCTTCAGGTAGGCCACGGCAGCCGGGGTGTCGTCGGTCTGGTAGGCGGCCTGCGAGGCCAGCTGCGCGGCCAGCGACTTGTCGTACTCGTTCGCGGCGCTGTCAGCCAGGATCGCGTCGGCCTGCGTGCGCGTCTCCGGGAACTTTTCCTTGTTGTAGCTGTCGATCATCTTCTGCAGCTTGCTGCCCAGCTTGGCCGATGCCTTGACGGTCGGCTCCTCGCGGGTCGCGTTCGGGTACAGCGCTTCGGCCTTGGCCTGCTTGCCGCCGCGGTTGCCACGCTCGGAGGAACGCGAGGACTGCGCGAAGGCATCGGTGACCACGGCGCCGGTCAGGGCGGTCGCGACGAGGACGGAAAGCACAGCTTTGTGGTTACGGAAAATCATCGTTCACCTCGATCGAACCGCCGGATAGCGGCAAAGTCGGACTGTCAGAAAAATCTGAGCCGCCAAACGTATCAGAAACAGATGGCGTGAGAAATCGTTTTATGTGCTGCAATACAGCATAGAACTGCGCACTCATCCGCACTTTGGCCGCAGCCCGGCCGCCTGCGCCTGCTGATAGACCGGCGTCAGTCCCGGTGCATCGCGTCGCAGTTCCTGGATACGGTTGGCTGGATCGGGGTGGGTGGACAGCCATTGCGGGCTGCGGCCGCCACTGGCGGCCATCATGTTCTGCCACAGGTCGACCGCCTGCGCCGGGTTGAAACCGGCCTGGGCCATCAGTCGCTGGCCAATCACGTCGGCCTCGCTTTCCTGGGTGCGTGAACCGGGCAGCAGGAAGGCGGTCTGCGCGCCCATGCCCCCGAGCTGGTTGACGGTGCTGGCAGCGCCTTCTCCGTAGGCCGCGCCGGCCAGCGCACCAAGCACGGCCAGCCCGGTCTGCGCACCCATCTGCCGGGTGATGCGCTCTTCGTGGTGGCGGGCGATGACGTGGCCGATTTCATGGCCGATTACGGCAGCCAGCTGATCCTGGTTTTTGGCGACGGTGAAGATGCCGGTGTTCACGCCGACCTTGCCACCGGGCAGGGCGAAGGCGTTGGGCTCCTTGTCGACGAACACGGCCGTCTCCCACCGTACGCCACGGTATTGAGGCGGCAGCTGCGCGACCAGGGCGTTGACCACGCACTGCACGTAACCGTTCTGGCGGCCGTCGGTGCTGATCTTTTCCTTCTGCTTGGTTTCGGCGAACGCCTGTGCGCCGAGCTGGTCCAGCTGCGCCTGCGACACCCCGCCCACCATCTGCCGACGGCCGGTAGGAGAGGTCGTGGTCGCGCAGGCACTGACCAGGGTGGTGATGACAAGGGCCAGCAGCAGTTGTTTCATGGATCCACCCCCGTGTTCATATGCGCAGTGTGTAGCGTAGCGGCTTAATCTTTCGTCAAGCGGACACGGCGTTACGTTGCCCCGAAGAACACAAGCGCGGCAAGCGCCACGCCGTTGTTCAGCGCGTGCGCGGTGATCGCGGCCCAGAGTGTGCCGGTGCGCTGGTACAGCCAGCAGAACGCGGCACCCATGCCGCCATAGACCAGCCACAGCTGCGCGATCTCGGCCGGGCCGTTGGCACTGGTGCCAGGGATTTCATGGATCAGGGCGAAAGCAAGGCTGCTCAGTACCACGCCCAGCCACGGGCGCCCGGCCTTCCACAGGCGGCCAAACAGCACGCGGCGGAACAGCAGCTCCTCGTAGGCCGGTGCCAGTACCACCGCGAACAGCACCAGGAACAACGGGAAGCGCGCGATCGCACTCTGCATCAGCGCCAGATTGGTGGGAACCGGCTCGATGCCGAACTGCTTGGCCAGGAAGGCGATGCCATTGCTGCCGAGCACGATCAGGGTCGCCACCAGCAGGGTCCAGCCCCAGGTGGAGGGACGGCGCAGCGCCTGGCGCGACGCGTGGCGCTCGGCGGCATTGGCCGGCCGTCGCCAGAAGTACAGCAGCAGCGCGGCGCCGCCGGTGGCAAACAGCGCCATGAGAATCTGCGCAAGCGCGCCCGGCTGGCCCAGTGACGCCGCTACCGAACTGGCGTCGGGGGCACCAGCGCCGGCCTGCGCGTTCGCGTAACCGACCACCACGCCACGGTACAGGCCCCATAGCAGGCCGCTGATCAGGCTCAGGCCAAACAGGGTGACAGCGGCGATACCCAGGTCGATGAAAAACCCCGCCAACGGCGAAACGGCACGCGGCGCGGCAGAAGCCGGCGGAACCGGGGGCGGAGCGGAAACCGGGGCGGATGCGGACATCAGGTACCTGCGTTCAAGAGTCGAAGGCCGGCGCGCCTCCCCGCGCACCGGCCGTGTCCCGATTGTGTCAGATATCCAGGTTTGCGACCTTTAGCGCGTTGTCTTCGATGAAGTCGCGACGCGGTTCGACGACATCGCCCATCAGCGTGCTGAAAATCTGGTCGGCAGCGACAGCATCTTCGATGCGCACCTGCAGCAGTCGACGGGTTTCCGGATTCACCGTGGTGTCCCACAACTGCTCCGGATTCATTTCACCCAGACCCTTGAATCGCTGGATCTGGCGGCCGCGCTTGGCCTCCTCGAGCAGCCAGTTCTGTGCCTTGGCAAAGCTGTCGACTTCGATCGACTTGGCACCGCGGGAAATGGTCGCGCCTTCGCGGACCAGACCGTGCAGCAGCTTCGATGCCTGGTGGATCGCGCGCAGTTCGCCGCTTTCGAAGGCCGACATCGGCAGCACCTGGATGTGCTGTTCGCCCATGTGGCGACGGGTCACCAGCACAGCGGCCGGGCGCTCATCGTTGGCGTCCTGCAGTTCCAGCGTGAAACGCGGGCTGCCCAGGCTGCCCTGGTTGAGACGCTTGGCCAGTGCATCCAGGCCCTCGCCTTCGCCGGCAGCGCGCAGGCTTTCCAGGTCCATCGGGACGAAGTCGACCAGCGCTTCAAGCAGGTTGCGGTCATAGCGGTGTGCGTTGCGCTCGATCGAATCCAGCGCCGCCGCGTAGGCCAGCAGCAGCTTCTCCAGCGCCAGGCCTTCGATGCCGGGCTCGCCGGTGGCCGGCACCAGTGCAGCGTTTTCCACTGCGCTGCTGGCCAGGTAGCTGTCCAGCGCCGGGTCGTCCTTCAGGTACAGCTCCTGCTTGCCCTGCTTGATCTTGTACAGCGGCGGCAGGCCGATGTAGACGTAACCGCGCTCGATCAGCTCCGGCATCTGACGGTAGAAGAACGTCAGCAGCAGGGTGCGGATGTGGGCGCCGTCGACGTCGGCGTCGGTCATGATGATGATCTTGTGGTAACGCAGCTTGTCCGGGTTGTACTCGTCACGGCCGATGCCGGTGCCCAGCGCGGTGATCAGCGTACCCACCTGGTCGGAGGACAGCATGCGATCGAAACGCGCGCGTTCCACGTTGAGGATCTTGCCGCGCAGCGGCAGCACCGCCTGGTTCTTGCGGTTGCGGCCCTGCTTGGCCGAACCACCTGCCGAGTCACCCTCGACGATGAACAGTTCGGACAGCGCCGGATCCTTTTCCTGGCAGTCGGCCAGCTTGCCCGGCAGGCCCGCGATGTCCAGCGCGCCCTTGCGGCGGGTCAGGTCGCGGGCCTTGCGCGCGGCTTCACGTGCACGTGCGGCATCGACGATCTTGCCGGCGATCGCCTTGGCTTCGTTCGGGTTTTCCTGCAGGAACTCTTCCAGGCGCGCACCGAAGGCATTTTCCACCGCCGGGCGCACGTCGGAGCTGACCAGCTTTTCCTTGGTCTGGCTGGAGAAGCTCGGGTCCGGCACCTTCACCGACAGCACTGCGATCATGCCTTCGCGCATGTCATCGCCGGTCAGGTTGATCTTGGCCTGCTTGGCGATGCCGTTCTGCTCGATGTAGTTGTTGAGCACACGGGTCAGCGCACCGCGGAAACCGGCCAGGTGGGTACCGCCGTCCTTCTGCGGAATGTTGTTGGTGAAGCAGTACATCGTCTCCTGGTAGGAGTCGGTCCACTGCAGCGCCACGTCGACGACGATGCCGTTGTGCTCGCCGGTGACTGAAATGACGTTCGGGTGCAGCGGGGTCTTCAGCTGGGCCAGATGCTCCACGAAGCTGCGGATGCCGCCTTCGTAGTGGAAGTCATCGCGACGGCCATCGCCACGCTCGTCGGCAAGGACGATCTTGACGCCGGAGTTCAGGAACGACAGCTCGCGCAGGCGGCGGGCCAGGATGTCGTAGTGGAATTCCACGTTGTCGTGGAAGGCGACGGTCGACGGCCAGAAGCGCACGGTGGTACCGCGCTTGGTGGTGGCTTCCAGCTTGGCCAGCGCAGTCACGGCTGCGCCGTTGCTGAATTCCTGCTGGTAGTGGGAGCCATTCTGGAACACGTCCACCAGCAGCTTCTGCGACAGCGCGTTGACCACGCTGACGCCGACGCCGTGCAGGCCGCCCGAAACCTTGTAGCTGTTGTCGTCGAACTTGCCGCCTGCGTGCAGGACGGTCATGACGACTTCGGCCGCAGACACTTCGCGACCGAGCTTGGCGCTCATCTGCTCGTGCTTGCCGGTCGGAATACCACGGCCGTTGTCGGACACCGAGACCGAGCCGTCGGCGTGGATCGTCACTGCAACGTGGTCGGCGTGGCCGGCCAACGCTTCGTCGATCGAGTTGTCGACGACCTCGAACACCATGTGGTGCAGACCGGTACCGTCATGCACGTCGCCGATGTACATGCCGGGACGCTTGCGGACAGCCTCCAGGCCTTCCAGGGCGGTAATGCTGTTGGCGTCGTAATTGCCGTTGTTTGCCGGGGTGTTCTGTTCGTCGCTCATTGCGCTTGCCGTAGGCTCCGCAGGTCGGGCACCGCTTGGGGCGATGCGCCGAGAATGAAAGGATTCCAACCCGAATTATACCAGCCGGGGTCGAGCGGCCCTGGTGTGCCCACTATGGCACAGCCACGATCTGTGCATGTTCCACGTGGAACCGGGCGATGTGGGTCAGTTCCTGCAGCGCCGCCGGGGTTTCGGTGGCGGTGATGAAGATCTGTGCGGGCCCATTGAGCAGACGCTCCAGTACCCGCGCCTGATGGGTACGATCCAGCTCCGAGGCCAGATCGTCCAATGCGATCACCGGCCATTCGCCTCGCTGTTCCGCATAGTCCTCCGCCTGTGCCAACAGGCACGCCAACGCCGTCAGCTTGGCCTGGCCGCGGGACAGCGCATCACGACCTGGAATGCTGTGGAAATCCACACTCCAGTCCGCGCGGTGCGGGCCCACCGAGGTATACCCGGCCTGCCGGTCACGTTCCCGGGCCAGAAGCAGGGCATCGGCCAAGGGAAGCTCATGCCGCCGCCAGCCGGGGCTCAGCTCCAATCCCTGGATACCGAGCTGTGGAGCGAGGCTGGCGGCCAAGGCGACCGTGCGCTGCTGCAGACGCTCCAGGTAGTGCTGGCGGCGGCTGGTCAGTGGTTCTCCTGCCTCGGCCAGCTCGTGATCCCAGGTATCGAGCATCCGCGACGGCCCGCCCTGCTTGAGCAGGGCATTGCGCTGCTTCAGCGCCCGGGAGTAGCGACGCCACAGGGACAGAAAATCCGGTTCCACGTGGAACAAGCCCCAATCGAGGAAGCGGCGGCGGGGTTCACCACCACCACTGACCAGTGCATGGCTCCCGGGCTCGAACGTCACCACGGCCAGCGCTGCGCAGAGATTACCCAGCTGTGCGACATCCTCGCCGTCCAGTCGCCCCTTCCAGTCCTGACCACTGTGGCGCAGGCCGGCTTTTCGGCGGTGGGGCGGGTGATGGGCACGCTGTTCGTCCCATTCCACGAAGATTTCCAGCGCTTCCTGGCCCTGGCGTACCAGACCGTCGCGCACCCGGCCACGGAAGCTGCGGCCATAGGCCATCAAGTGCAGGGCTTCGAGCACGCTGGTCTTGCCTGCACCGTTGTCGCCGGTCAGCAGGTTCAATCCCGGCTGGGGCGACAGGTCCACCGCACTGAAACGACGCAGTTGATGCAAGGCGAGGCGGCGGATCTGCATGGGGCGCGAAAGACCATCCGCACAAGGCGGTAGAGGGGCAGGGAATCCATCAGCTTACTGCATCGGTCAAGCCAGCCGTGCCGCCCCAGACATCGCCACTGTGCTGAAGCTTCCGTCTGGCAACCCTACGCGTGTTCCACGTGGTGGCGCTTCCTCACCTGGGCTCGCCTGGGTCTGGATACGCCCGGGAATCCTTGAATTCTGAGCGGCGGCGCAGGGTACCGGCCCTCAGATTTCAGCGATTTCAGCCTCATTCCGCGAGCATCGCCAGGTGCCCCGACGGTGGTTTGCGCGAACACCGCGCAGATTTCTTGAAATCTACGATGCGATCCCTGGAGGGTTCCACAGATTTCAAGGAATTCGAGCCCGCCGTTTCACACTGTCCACAGCAGGTCTGTATGACTTATACACAAGATATGGGCAAACTGTGGATAAAAAAGCCCTTTTGCCCGACCTGCGAAACTATCCACAGGTTCCCCCCCAGCCTGAGGGGCCTCTATACAGGGGGTTTCAGGTGCATAAATCTCTTCAAAATCAACTAGATAATGCATTTCTCCACGAAATCTGGGCCTACCATCACCACCATGCTTTAGATTTATACCCAGATTTAGAAGCTAGGCCGGCCCCGATCCGAACCCAACGAGACCTGTGGACAGTGGCGTCTGCAGATGAAGCAACCGCAGCGTTGCGACCCACGATCTGCTTCACCCCTCCCGCAAGTTCGGGGAACGTGCATCAGGCCGAAGACCCGGAACTGCGTACTCGACCGAAGTTGGCTGGGCAGCGCCCAAGTCAGCAACCTGGATTCCTACCGCGCAGGGCCGATTGCATCGGAGGGGCAACCAAGAACAATCGGCAAGCAGCAATCTCGAGCAAGGCATTCACCCAGACGTAGAGATTCGGCGATCTCCGATGCTCCACGTGGAACCTGCAAAAAAAACGCCCGGGAATATCCCGGGCGTCTTTGGTTCCACGTGGAACAGGCTGCTGTCAGAGACGCAGCGGCATCACCACGTGGCGCGACTTCTCGCTGCTGGATTCACGCACCAGCGCTGAGGAGTTGGAATCACGCAGCTGGATGATGACTTCCTCATCGCGCAGCGCGGAGAGGGCGTCCAGCAGATAGTTCACGTTGAAGCCGATGGCCAGATCGCTGACCGTGGTGTCGGCTTCGATCTCTTCCTGGGCTTCTTCCTGTTCCGGGTTGTGCGCGCTGATCTTCAGGTTGCCCGGCGAAACTTCCACGCGGATGCCGCGGTACTTCTCGTTGGACAGGATCGCGGCACGCTGCAGCGAGGCACGCAGCGCTTCGCGATCAACCTTCACTTCGCGGTCGGCGCCGATCGGAATCACCGCTTCGTAGTCCGGGAAGCGGCCGTCGATCAGCTTGGAGGTGAAGGTGACATCGTCGCGCTTGACGCGAACGTGGCTGCGGCCGACTTCCAGCTCGATCTCGCGATCGCCGCTCTCCAGCAGGCGCTGCAGTTCGGTCACGCCCTTGCGCGGCACGATGATCTGGCGCTTGGAACCGCTGGGCTTGGCCAGATCGGTTTCACACAGTGCCAGGCGGTGGCCGTCGGTGGCGACGGTACGCAGGGCATCGCCGCGCAGATCGAACAGCAGGCCGTTGAGGTAGTAGCGCACGTCCTGCTGGGCCATCGCGAACGCGGTGCGCTCGATCAGTTCCTTCAGGGTCGCTTCGCCGATGGCCACGCGCTCGGTGGCTTCCACTTCGTCAACCGACGGGAAGTCATTGGAGGGCAGGGTGGCCAGGGTGAAGCGGCTGCGGCCTGCCTGCACGGTGATCTTGTCACCGGTCTGCGAGACGGTGATCCGGCTGCCGTCGGGCAGGGCGCGGATGATCTCGAACAGCTTGCGGGCGGGGATGGTGGTTTCGCCGTCCTGGGCATCTTCAACCGCGATCCGCGACACCATCTCCACTTCCAGGTCGGTACCGGTCAGCGACAGCTGGCCGTTCTGCACCTGGACCAGGAAATTGGCCAGAACCGGAAGGGTCTGGCGGCGTTCGACCACGTTGACGACCTGTGCCAACGGCTTGAGAAAGGCTTCGCGCTGCAGTGTGAAACGCATGTGGTTCCGTGCCCCTATGCTTTAAAAAATGTGGAATAAATCAAAAGCTTGGTGGTGCTGGTAGAGACAGAATCGCTGGAAAACAACGCTAAGTCTTTGTAAGTAAAAGGATTTCATACCTCGAAACCCTCTGTATTACCGACCCCCAGGGGGTGGGGAAAGCTGTGGATAAATTCGACGCGATTTCAGAAGCCATTTTTATCCACAACGTGTCCCGCGCTTGCTACCGGATTCTGCACCGTTTTGTGCGATGACGCCTCATCGGCATCCGTGCATCATTCGCTCAGCTTCCGGATCAGCTTGTCCCAGTCCTCGCGGAGCTTGCCGTCGGTTTCCATCAGGGTCCGGATCTGGCGGCAGGCATGCAGCACCGTGGTGTGATCGCGACCGGCAAAGGCGTCGCCGATCTCGGGCAGGCTGTGCTCGGTCAGTTCCTTGGTCAGGGCCATGGCGACCTGGCGGGGGCGGGCCAGCGAGCGGGTCCGACGCTTCGACAGCAGATCCTTGATCTGCAGGCCGTAGTAGTCGGCAACGGTTTTCTGGATGTTGGGAATGCTGATCGCCTGCTGCTGGGCGCGCAGCAGGTCGCGCAGGGTTTCCTGGGCGAATTCGGTGGTGATCGCGCGGCCGGTGAAATTGGCGCGGGCGGTCAGGGTATTGAGCGCACCTTCGAGGTCGCGCACGTTGGAGCGCATCTTCTTGGCGATCAGGAACGCAACATCATCGGGAATCTCGGCACCGCGTTCGCGTGCCTTGGCCAGCACGATCGCGGCGCGGGTCTCGAAGTCCGGCGGTTCGATCGCGACCGACAGGCCCCAGGCAAGCCGCGACTTCAGGCGTGCTTCCAGGCCTTCAACCTCGCGCGGATAGCGGTCGCAGGTCAGGATGATCTGCTGCTTGCCATCGAACAACGCGTTGAAGGTGTGGAAGAACTCTTCCTGGGTGCGGTCCTTGCCGGCGAAGAACTGGATGTCATCGATCAGCAACGCGTCCACCTGCTGGAACTGGCGCTTGAACTGATCCATGGTCTTTTCCTGCAGAGCCCGGATCATCGCGCTGAAGAACTGTTCCGAACGCAGGTACAGCACCTTCGCACCCGGATTGGCCTGGCGCATGGCATTGCCGGCGGCGAACATCAGGTGGGTCTTGCCCAGGCCCGTGCCTCCGTACAGCAGCAGCGGGTTGTGCGCGCGGTCGCCCGGCTTCTGCGCTGCCTGGAAGGCGGCGGCCAGGCCCAGCTGGTTGCTGCGGCCTTCGACGAAGTTGGCGAACGTGTAGTGATTGTCCAGGTTGCCGGCAAACGGCACCTGCGGTTCGCTGGACACATGCGCCGACGGCGTGGAAACGGGCGCGTTCTGCGCCTCCACGGGACGCGGGCGCGAGCCGATTTCAAGAAAAACGTCGCTGAAACCGGCGAAATGGGCCAGCAGTTCGCGGATCCGGGCCAGGTACAGCTCGCGGACCTGGTCGACGATGAAGGCATTCGGTGCATACAGCACCAGGCTGTCCACGCGCAGATCGGCCTGCAGCGGCTTCAACCAGGTATGAACGTCTTCCGGCGGGAACTCCGCTTCGAGGCGCTCGAGACTACGGGACCAGGCATCCATCAGCAATAATCGTCCGGTGGCCGGGGCATGGACGCGACAAGGCGCCCAAACACAGGCCGGAAAGGGGGGAAATGGATGGCTCAGACTACCACCGAGCGCCCGCCTTCGGAATGCTTGTCCCCTACTTATTCACAAAAACATCCACAGCTATTGCACAGCCCGGTGAATTCGCGTAGCTGCCAGGGGTTGACTTGGGGCGGGGTACCTCTTTAGAATTTCCGGTTCTTTCCGTCCCATTCATACGAGAGGCCCCCAATGGCCACGAAGCGCACCTACCAGCCCAGCAACCTCAAGCGTAAGCGCGACCACGGCTTCCGTGCCCGTATGAAGACCGCTGACGGCCGCAAGATCCTGTCGCGTCGCCGCGCCAAGGGCCGCAAAGTCCTGAGCGCCTGATTGCCATGCCGCACATCGCGGCAGACGCAATCCCTTCGACAGTGAATACTGCAGACCCGCGCAAGCGATTCCCTCGCTCTGCGCGGGTTCGCACGCGTGCCGAATACTCAACGGTCTTCAACGGCGCCCGCCGTGTGTCCGATCCGCTGATGACCCTGCACTGGCTGCCGGCTGACCGGCCGGCCAGGCTGGGTCTGGCGGTTTCCCGCAAGGTTGATCCGAACGCCGTCGGGCGTAACCGGATCAAGCGCGTCCTGCGCGACATCCTGCGTCAGACACGTACCGATATCCAGCCAGGCGACTTTGTCGTCGTGGCTCGTAGTGCTGCGCGTTCCGCCAGCAACGACGAGATCCGCCAGGCCTTCCTGCGCCTGCTGCGTCGCCTGCGTGCATTGCCCACGCCGGGCGTGGACGGCACAATGCCGCCGCCTGATGGCATCGCAACTCCTTCTTTGACCGAGCCGGCATCGCGTCCCGGCCCCGCCGAGCCTGTCCGCTGATGAACCAGACCCGCGTATTCCTCATTTTTGCCTGGCTGATGGTGGCCGTGCTGCTGTGGATGGAGTGGAGCCGTGAAAAGGCTGCTCCGACCCCGGCACCGACGACCACGTCGGCCCCGGCCGCCGCACAGAGCGTTCCGGGCGCAACCCCGGGCGCCATCCCCAGCGCCCAGGTGCCGGGTGCCCCCGGCCTGGCCGCCGTGCAGGCCCAGGCCAGCGCCACCCCGGCCAGCCAGCGCGTGACCGTCACCACCGACGTGCTGCGTCTGGTGCTCGACGGCGGCCGCGTGCTCGATGCCGAGCTGCTGCAGTTCCCGCAGACCAAGGACGAAGGCAGCCCGCCGGTCCGCCTGCTGACCGAAGACCCCGCGCACCCGTACAGCGCGATCAGTGGCTGGGCCAGCGAAGACAAGAACACCCCGGTCCCCGGCGCCGACGGCTTCAAGCTGGTCGGTGACACCAAGGACTTCGTGCTGGCCAAGGGCCAGAACGAGCTGCAGATCCCGTTCGTGTGGACCGCCGACAACGGCGTGACCATCAAGCGCACGCTGACCGTCTCGCGCAACGAGTATGCCGTGCGCTTCAAGGATGAAGTCAGCAACGCCGGCGCCGCGCCGTGGAACGGCTACGTCTACCGCACCCTGGACCGCACCCCGACCATCCTGTCGCGGAGCATGACCAACCCGGATTCCTTCAGCTTCAACGGTGCCACCTGGTACGACAACGACAAGAAGTACCAGCGTCGTGCGTTCAAGGACTACCTGGAAGACGGCACGCTGAACCAGAACATCACCGGCGGCTGGCTGGCGATGCTGCAGCACCACTTCTTCACCGCCTGGATCCCGCAGAAGGACCAGACCGCACACTACGTGCTGTCGCAGGTGGCCGGTCGTGACCTGATCGAAGCGCGTGGTCCGGCCTTCACCGTGGCCCCGGGCCAGTCCACCAGCACCGAAGCCCGCCTGTGGGTCGGCCCGAAGCTGGTCAACCTGATCGCCAAGGAAGACGTGCCGGGCCTGGACCGCGTGGTCGACTACAGCCGCTTCTCGATGATGGCGGTGATCGGCCAGGGCCTGTTCTGGGTGCTGAACCAGGTGCACAAGCTGGTCGGCAACTGGGGCTGGGCGATCGTCGGCCTGGTGGTGCTGCTGAAGCTGGTGCTGTACCCGCTTTCGGCGACCCAGTACAAGAGCGGCGCCAAGATGCGTCGTTTCCAGCCGCGCATCGCGCAGCTGAAGGAACGCTATGGCGATGACCGCCAGAAGTTCCAGACCGCGATGATGGAGCTGTACAAGAAAGAAAAGATCAATCCGATGGGCGGCTGCCTGCCGATCCTCATCCAGATGCCGATCTTCTTCGCCCTGTACTGGGTGCTGGTGGAATCGGTCGAACTGCGTCAGGCGCCCTGGTTCGGCTGGATCCAGGACCTGACCGCACGCGACCCGTACTTCATCCTGCCGGTGATCAACGTGGCGGTGATGTGGTTCACCCAGAAGCTGACCCCGGCACCGGGCATGGACCCGATGCAGCAGAAGATGATGCAGTTCATGCCGCTGGTGTTCGGCGTCATGATGGCCTTCATGCCGTCCGGCCTGGTTCTGTACTGGGTGGTCAACGGCGGCCTGGGCCTGCTGCAGCAGTGGTGGATGACCAAGCGCCATGGCGGCGAGCCGGTCCCGGCCACCACCGCCCCGGCCCCGGTCAAAAAGAAGTAATCCGACCGGCAGGTCGCCGGCTTTGTAGAGTCGACCTTGGTCGACTGCCATTGAGCCCCGACCGACCCGCAGAAGCCCGCCGCAAGGCGGGCTTTTCGCATGCGGCGTTAGAATCGCCGGCACACCGTTCCTCCATCCATCGAGTCCGCCATGCCGCGTGCGTCGTCGTTCCGCCTGTTCCTGCCCTCGCTGTTGTTGACCCTGGTCGTTGCCGGCTGTGGCGACAAGGACGCGAAGGCACCGGTAACCGGCGTGACACAGCCCAGCGCGCAGGCCGCGGCCGCCGCCGACCCGGCCGCCGCGCCGTTGCTGGCTGCGCTGCAGAAGCAGCTCGACGGTTACCGTCGGATCATCGTGCTGCTGGCCGACGAAGAACAGCAGTCGGCCGCCGACCGCGGCACCTCCACGCGCGTGGGACAGCAGCTGTTCCACGATGGCCTGGAACAACGCTCGGCGATCGCCGCGCAGTTCGACACCCTGCTGCGCGGTACCAGCCCGCAGCGCTTCGCCATCCTCGGCACCGTGCTGGACTACATCGAGTCGGCGCCGGAACTGTTCGACGCTGACCGCCTGGCCTTCCGCGAAGTGCTGCGTGATCTGCATGAGCGCATTGGCACGGATTCGTCGCTGCCGGCGGTGAAGCTGCATCAGCGCGTCGGCGAGGACCTGGAGGCGCTCGACGAGATCGAGCGCAACTACAACCAGGAACTGACCCGCATCTTCAGCCGCTTCGAGCGCACCCGTGCCATCGAGCTGAAGCGTGAGAAGTGGGACGACTACATCGCCCACCTGCACAAGGACTACAGCCGCGAAGCGATCCTGCGCGACTATGGCGTGATCGAGCCGTACCCGATGTCGATGAAGGACAGCGACCGCGAGATCTTCGGCCGCGACCTGCCGGCAAAGACCGTGGTGCTGACCTTCGACGATGGCCCGCACAAGGCCTACACCGATGAAGTGGTGGCCATCCTCAAGCGCTATGACGTGCCGGGCGTGTTCTTCGAGGTAGGTCGCAACCTGGGCAAGGTCGAGGCCGACGGCAAGGTCAGCCTCGGCCCGATGGCGAAGATCAGCCGCAACCTGATGGAAGAGGGCTATGCGGTCGGCAACCACAGCCTGACCCACGCCCAGCTGTCGCGCACCACCGGGGATGCGCTGCGCCAACAGGTACTCGACACCGACACGCTGCTGAAGGACGTCGACAGCAAGCGCGCGCCGCTGTTCCGCTTCCCGTACGGCGCGCGCAACGCCGAAGGCCTGCAGTTGCTCAACGAGGCCGGGCTGAAGTCGATCATGTGGAACATCGACTCGATGGACTGGGCCGACCCGGTACCGGAGTCGATCGTGCAGCGCGTGCTCGACCAGGTGAACAAGGAACAGCGCGGCATCATCCTGTTCCACGACATCCACGACCGTGCGGTGAAGGCGCTGCCGCAGATCCTCGACCGGCTGATCGCCGATGGCTACCAGTTCGCCGGCTGGAATGGCCGCGAGTTCACCGTTGCCCGCGCGCGCAAGGGCGAGGCCAGTGCTGCCACCGTCACTACCGGCTACGAGAAGTCCTGGGCGATCGTGGTCGGCATCGACACCTACGCCAAATGGCCGAAGCTGGAGTACGCCAGCCACGATGCGCAGGCGGTGGCCGATACCCTGACCGGGCAGTTCGGCTTCCCGTCCTCGCAGGTGATCGTGCTGAAGAACGAGCAGGCCACCCGCAACAACATCCTGGCCGCCTTCCACGACCGCCTGGCCGACGACCGCACCGGCAAGAACGATCGCGTCTTCGTGTTCTTCGCCGGCCATGGCGCGACCCGCCAGCTCGCCTCCGGGCGCGACCTCGGCTACATCATCCCGGTCGATTCGGATCCGAAGGAATTCGCCACCGACGCGATCGCGATGACCGACATCCAGAACATCGCCGAAAGCATGCAGGCCAAGCATGTGATGTTCGTGATGGATGCCTGCTACAGCGGCCTCGGCCTGACCCGTGGCGGCCCGTCGTCGTCGTCGTTCCTGCGCGAGAACGCGCGTCGCAGCGCGCGGCACATGCTGACCGCCGGTGGTGCCGACCAGCAGGTGGCCGATGCCGGCCCCAACGGCCACTCGGTGTTCACCTGGGTGCTGCTGCAGGCGTTGGCCGGCAAGGGCGACCTCAACGGCGATGGCCTGATCACCGGTACCGAACTGGCCGCCTACGTGGCGCCGGCGGTCTCGGCGGTCTCGCACCAGACCCCGGCCTTCGGCAGCCTGCCCGGTTCGCAGGGCGGCGAGTTCGTGTTCCAGGTGCCGGACAGCCAGGAATTCCTCAACGCCGATACGTGGCAGCTGACCGCCGATGCGATCGCGCTGAACAACAAAGTGGATGCCGCCAGCGAAGCCAAGGGCAGCCAGGCACCAGTGACCGTGGCCGACCTGCAGGGCGGCAAGGCCAAGCTGGTGGTGCCCACCGCCGGACCTGCCTCCGACCGCCAGCGCGCACAGCAGGCCAATGACCGTGGCCTGCAGCTGTACCGCGAGAAGCAGTACGACGAAGCGGTGGCGCAGTTCACCGAAGCGCTGAAGCTGCGCCCGGACTTCGCCCAGGCCGCTAACAACCTCGGCTTCGTCTACTACCGCCAGCAGCGCTATGCCGAAGCGGCGCGCTGGCTGGAGAACACGCTGAAGATCGACCCCTCGCGCGCCGTGGCCTATCTCAACCTGGGCGACGCCTACTTCAACGCCGGCGACAAGGCCAAGGCCAAACAGGCCTACACCACCTACCTGGCGCTGCAGCCGCAGGGCAGCGGCGCGGCCCAGGCGCGTGCGCAGCTGGAGAAACTCTGAGCCATGAACGACGCGATCCGCACCGACACCATCGTGGCCATCGCCAGTGCGCCCGGCGCGGGTGGTGTCGGCCTGCTGCGCCTGTCCGGCCCGCGTGCCGCAGCGATTGCCAATGCGCTGGGTGCACCTGCACTGCGTCCGCGCCACGCGCACTACGCGCGCCTGCGTGATGCCGACGGCGAGGTCATCGACGATGGCATCGTGCTGTGGTTCCCGGCACCGAACAGCTTCACCGGCGAAGAGGTGGTGGAACTGCAGGGCCATGGCAGCCCGGTGCTGCTGCAGCAACTGGTCGCGCGCTGCATCGCGCTCGGTGCGCGCCAGGCGCGCCCGGGTGAGTTCAGCGAGCGCGCGTTCCTCAACGGCAAGCTCGACCTGGCCCAGGCTGAGGCCATCGCCGACCTGATCGCCGCGGGTGACAACCGCGCCGCACGCGCTGCACGCCGTTCGCTGGATGGTGTGTTCTCGCGCCGCATCGACGCGGTGGTCGAGCAGTTGGTGCTGCTGCGCATCCATGTGGAAGCGGCCATCGACTTCGCCGACGAACCGCTGGATACCCTCGGTGGAGCACAGGTGCGCCGTGGCCTGGAACAGGCGCGCAGCGACCTGGCCCTGCTGCGGCGGGATGCCGAGCGCGGCCGACGCCTGCGCGATGGCCTGCATGCAGTGCTGATCGGGCCGCCGAATGCCGGCAAGAGTTCATTGCTCAATGCGCTGGCCGGCAGCGAACGCGCCATCGTCACCGACATCGCCGGCACCACCCGCGACACCCTGCGCGAGACCATCCGCCTGGACGGCCTGGAGCTGACCCTGGTCGACACCGCGGGCCTGCGCGACGGCGGCGACGCCATCGAACGCGAAGGCATGCGCCGCGCGCACGTGGAAATCGAACGCACCGACCTGGCGCTGATCGTGCTGGATGCGCGCGATCCGGCTGCGGGTGAAGCGGCGCTGGGCGATGCCGTGGCGGCGGTGCCGCACAAGGTCTACATCCACAACAAGTCAGACCTGCTGACGGCGCTGCCGACACTGGACGATCCGGATCGGGTGTTCGTTTCGGCGGCCACCGGCGCCGGACTCGAAGATCTGCATGCGCGCCTGCGTTCGATTGCCTCGGCCGGGGCAGGCGAGCAGGTGGACGGCGAGTTCTCCGCACGCACCCGCCACGTCGATGCGATCGAGCGCGCGCAGGAACACGCGCAGCGCGCCGATGGCGAGCTGGCGCATGAGCACCTGGAACTGGCCGCCGAGGAACTGCGGCTGGCGCATGACGCGCTGGGTGAGATCACCGGGCAGATGAGTGCCGATGACCTGCTGGGAAGGATCTTCTCCAGCTTCTGCATCGGCAAGTAAGGTCGGGGCCAGATCCCCGAAGGGATCTCTGACCCCGTCATCGATCAATCGCTCGGCTCATGCTCTGGCAGGCGCCAACCTTCGCCCTGGCAGGTGCCAACCTTCGCTCTGGTAGGTGCCAACCTTGGTTGGCACAGGGCGTCCGGGGTCATGGACGCCGGCTGGCAGAGCGCCGACCAAGGTCGGCGACTACCGGATCCATGGGGTCCCCCGCCTGTCACATTGCCGCCGCATACTGACGCCCATCACATACCGCTTGGGGAAGTCGCAGTGAAGTCGTGGGGTTGTGCGTTGCTGTTGTCGCTGGCCGTGGCACCATCGGTGGCCATGAGTGCTGAATCCTCCACCCCGGCCGCGCACAATGTGTCGGTCTATGGCCACCGCGGGGCAAGCGCACTGCTGCCCGAGCACACCCTGGCGGCCTATGCGCAGGCCATCGCCGATGGCGCCGACTACATCGAACCGGACCTGGTGATGACCAAGGACGGGGTGATGGTGGCCCGCCACGAGAACGAGATCAGTGGCACCACCGATGTCGCCTCGCATCCGGAATTCGCCAGCCGCCGCACCAGCAAGGTCATCGACGGGCAGAAGGTCGATGGCTGGTTCACCGAAGACTTCACCCTGGCCGAGCTGAAGACGCTGTACGCGCGTGAGCGCCTGCCGGAACTGCGCAGCACCGCCTACGATGGCCAGTTCCGCATCGCCAGCCTCGACGAGATCCTTGCGTTCCTGGTGCAGCAGGCCGGCCGCGCCAACCGCGGCATCGGCCTGGTGCCGGAGATCAAGCATCCGACCTACTTCCAGTCGATCGGCCTGCCGATGGAAGACAAGCTGCTGGCCGCGCTGCGCGGCAATGCCTATACCAACGTGGGCCCGGTCACCATCCAGTCGTTCGAGACCGCCAACCTGCGCTACCTGCGCGGCAAGATCGGGCGGGGCAGCAACATCCGCCTGCTGCAGCTGCTGTGGAAGGGCGATACCCAGCCGGCCGACATCGCCAAGGCCGGCGGCACGCTGACCTATGCGCAGATGATGACCCCGGCCGGACTGAAGGACATTGCCAGCTACGCCGACAGCATCGGCCCGGAGCTGCGCTCGATCATTCCGCTGGACGCCAAGGGTGCACTGGGGACACCGACCACGCTGGTACAGGACGCACATGCAGTGGGCCTGATGGTGATTCCGTATACCTTCCGCCCGGAGAATCATTTCCAGGCCAGCAACCTGCGCAAGGGCGCCGACAACGCGCGCAATGCCGAGGGGTCGGTTGCCGAGATGCGCGCCTATCTGGCCACCGGCATCGATGCCTTCTTCACCGACGACCCGGCACTGGGCCGGCAGGCGGTGGATGGCATGGGCGCGGCGGGGAATGCGGCGAACTGACCGGCCAATGCCGCCGGGCATTGCCCGGCGCTACCGGATGTGACGGAATGCTCTGGTAGTTGCCAACCTTGGTTGGCATGCAGCAGGAGCGCCGACCAAGGTCGGCCACTACCGGGTCATGAAGATGCCGGACCCCGTCACCCGCTCAACCGCGGGGGTCTTCCGGCCGACGGAACGGGATCACCACGTAGTCCTGGCCCTCGCGCGGCTGCCACAGCACCGGCACGCGCTGCGGTGACGGCGGTTCCAGCTCGTCGTCGGCCAGCGGTTCGACGTCTTCTTCTTCGTCTTCCCAGCTGTAGCGCGGGCGCGGCGGCAGCGGGTCGGCGTTGCGGAACAGCAGCGCAGCAATGATGCCGGCGAAGGCGCCGCCCATGTGCGACTGCCAGGACACACCATCGGCGTGCGGCAGGATGGTTATCAGCATGCCGCCGTAGAACAGCATGCCGATCAGGCCGGTGGCGATGGCCGCGCGATCGCGGCGCAGCAGGCCCAGGCTGGCCAGCAGGAACATCAGGCCGTGGGTCACGCCACTGGCGCCCAGGTGCACGCTGCCCGGATTGCCCAGCATCCACGCACCGATGCCCGAGCCCAGCCACAGCAGGGGCAGGGCGCGCACGGTGGCTTTCGGGTAGACGCTGCCAGCCAGCGTGCCGAGGATCAGGATCGCGATGCTGTTGGCGGCGATGTGCTCGACCGAGGCATGCAGCATCGGGCCGCCGATCAGGCCAAGCAGGCCCTTGGCTTCCAGTGGCGCGACCGCCCACGGTCGCCAGTCGAACGTGCCCTGCAGGGCGAACACGGCCACCAGCACCAGCACGGCGGCCAGGCTGACATTGAACGCCCGCAGGATGCGCGAGCGGTCATTGCGGGGGGCCGGCACGTCGCCAGCGGGCAGGGGCGCGTTGTTGTTCATACCTCAGCAATGGCGGTGGTTGGCGCGAAACCAAGGCCACCGCCGCGGGAGAGTGGAAACGGCCGGCGGGACAATCCCACCGGCCGCGCCATCCAGCGGGTCAGGCTCAGGCCTGGCCTTCGCCTTCCTTCGGCGGGTACTTCAGGCTCAACACCACGGTAGCGGCGATGATCACCGCTACCACGCCCAGCGAGATCGGGGTCGGGATCTTGAACAGGTCGATGATCATCATCTTGATGCCGATGAAGCCCAGCACCAGCGCCAGGCCGTACGGCAGCAGGTGGAAGCGGTCGGCCATGCCGGCCAGCAGGAAGAACATCGCACGCAGGCCCAGCACCGCGAACACATTGGAGGTGAGCACGATGAACGGGTCGGTGGTGATCGCGAAGATCGCCGGGATGCTGTCCACCGCGAAGATCACGTCGGTCACCGCGATCAGGATCAGCACCGCGAACAGCGGGGTGAACCAACGCACGCCGTCGCGCTTCACGCTCATCGCGTTGCCGGCGTAATCCGGCAGCAGGCGCAGGTGCTTGCGCATCCAGCGCAGGGCGGGGTTGGCCTCCAGGTCCGGCTCCTGGCCGGCGGCGAACCACATCTTCCAGCCGGTGAACAGCAGGAAGGCGCCGAACACGTAGAGCAGCCAATGGAACTGGGTGATCAGCACGCTGCCGGCGAAGATCATGACCGTACGCAGCACGATCGCGCCCAGAATGCCGATGATCAGCACCTTCTGGCGCTGCTCCTCCGGCACCGCGAAGTAGCTCATGATCATCAGGAAGACAAAGATGTTGTCGACCGCCAGCGCCTTCTCGACCAGGTAGCCGGTCAGGAATTCGAGGCCGACCTTGTTGGCCACCACCTGGCCCGCGGTCTCATTCAGGTAGTACCAGAGGCCCGCATTGAACAGCAGGGCCAGCGCGACCCAGCCGATGGACCACCACAGGGCCTCCTTGAAGGTGACCTTGTGCGGCCCACCATGGCGCATCAACACGAGGTCGACCAGCAGGGCGATGACCACCACCGCTGCGAAGCCGCCCCACAACCACACGTTACCGATCGTCTGCATTGGGAATGTCCGTTGGAAAGATGAATGCCAGGCCGGACGGCGAGGATCTGCAACGGAGGATCGGGAGGGGGATCCAGGGACAGAGCTTCGCCAGTACGGCGAAGGTCTCGCTCGCAGTTCCAGTCGGCTGGAACTGCCGTTGCACCGGAGCCTGCGGGCTCGAAATGACGGCGACAACGTCTGGGAGCTACTCCCCTTCTGGCGCCGATTCTGCGGCCTGGCCGGGCTGCCGTCAAATGCCGGGTGGCCGGGGCCCCCGCTCTGGTAGATGCCAACCTTGGTTGCCATGCCGGCCGGCCCGCCCTGGTAGGTGCCAACCTTGGTTGGCACGCCTTGCCCGGGCCGTTCAGCAACGCCCGTCGAGCCAGCTCGACTCTACGAAAGCGCCCCCCGGCTACAATAGGTGGATGAATACCCCCCTTCCGATTGTCCGCCTCAAGAACGCGTGGCGTTCCAGCCACCCGTGGATCTTCCAGAAACTGGTCGAGAAGCCGACCGTCCGGCCCAAGCCCGGTTCCATCGTCGACGTGGTCGGCGTGGACGGGGAGTTCATCGGCCGCGGGTTCTACAACGGGCACTCGCGCATTGCCGTGCGCATCCTCGAAACCGACCAGAACGTGCCGGTCGATGCTGGCTGGTTCTCGCGCAAGATCGCCCAGGCGGTGTCGCTGCGCCGTGAGGTGCTGAAGCTCGACGCGGTGTCCGACGCCTGGCGCGTGGTGCACAGTGAGGGCGATGGCTTGTCCGGCCTGGTGGTGGACCGCTACGGCGATCTGGTGGTGGTCGAATTCTTCGCCGCCGGTATGTTCCGCCACCGCGAGTGGATCTACGACGCCCTGCGCGAGCAGTTCCCGGGCTGCCGCTTCCACAGCTTCGCCGACGAGCACGTGCAGAAGCAGGAAAGCTTCGACTTCCACGGCAACACCACCACCGAAGCGGCGGTGATCACCGAGTACGGCATCAAGTTCCGCGCTGACCCGGCCGGTGCGCACAAGACCGGCTTCTTTGCCGACCAGCGCGAGAACCGCGAGTGGCTGAGCCAGCAGGTGGAAGGCAAGAGCGTGCTCGACCTGTGCTGCAACACCGGCGGTTTCGCCGTGTACGCGGCGGCGCGTGGTGCCACTGAAGTGGTCGGCATCGACATCGATGAAGACGTCATCCAGATCGCCAAGGGCAATTCGCGCCTGAACAACGTGCGCCCGAAGTTCGTCCAGTCCGACATCTTCCCGTGGCTGCGCGACGCCGCCAACCGCGGTGAGCAGTACGACGTGGTGATCCTGGACCCGGCGAAGATGACCCGCGACCGCGACCAGGTGATCACTGCGCTGAAGAAGTACCTGGACATGAACAAGCTGGCGCTGGGCGTGGTGAAGCCGGGCGGCCTGTTCGCCACGTTCTCCTGCACCGGCCTGGTGGCCGAGGACCAGTTCCTCGACATGCTGCGCCGCGCGGCCTATTTCTCCGGCCGCACGATCCAGATCCTGAAGGTGGCCGGCGCCGGCCCGGATCATCCGTTCATGGCCCACGTGCAGGAATCGCGTTACCTCAAGGCCGTGTTCTGCCGCGTGGTGGACTGATTTCCAGATGCAGAGTCGAGCGATGCTCGACTCGCGGTGCCTGATCAGTCGAGCACAGTTCGACTCTACAAATCCGCGGTCCGCAGCGCTATGGTCGGGCTCTTCCCATTGCCGGTGAGAGCCCATGCCATCGTTGCGCCACCTGTCCGTCGTGCTTGCCCTGGCGCTGTGCGCGCCGCTGTCGGCTCATGCCATCGAGTTCAGCGCACAGGAGCTAGCGCGCGCCAAGGCCCTGCAGCAGCGCCTGGTCACCCTCGACAGCCACCTGGATACGCCGGCCAATTTCGGCCGAACCGGCTTCGACATCGAGCAGCGTCACGACCGCAATGCGCTTTCGCAGGTCGACTACCCGCGCATGGTCGAAGGTGCGCTGGACGGCGGTTTCTGGGCGATCTACACCGATCAGGGCGACCGCAGCCCCGCTGCGCACCTCGCCGAGCGTGACCATGGCCTGCAGCGGCTGCTGGAGATCCGCGAAATGCTGGCGGCCAACCCCGAGCGCTTCGCGCTGGCATTGACCGCCGATGACGCGGCGCGGATCAAGGCCGCCGGCAAGCGCGTGGTCTACATCAGCATGGAAAACGCCAGCCCGCTGGTGGAAGACCCGAGCCTGCTGTCGTTCTACCACCGCGCCGGCCTGCGCCTGCTCAGCACCGTGCACTTCGCCAACAACGAGTTTGCCGATTCGGCCACCGATCCCAAGGGTGCGGAGTGGAAAGGCCTGAGCCCGGCCGGCAAGGACCTGGTGCGGCAGGCGGTGAAGCTGGGCATCGTGATCGACCAGTCGCATGCGTCCGACGCGGTGTTCGACGACCTGCTGGCGATGATGCCGGTGCCGTTCGTGCTGTCGCACAGCTCGGCCAAGGCGGTCTACGACCACCCGCGCAATCTGGATGACGCGCGCCTGCGCAAGCTGGCCAAGGCCGGCGGCGTGATCCAGGTGAACGCCTATGGCGGCTACCTGATCGACACCGCAAAGACGCCCGAGCGCAAGCAGGCCGAGGAAGCGCTGAGCAAGCAGCTGGGTGGCTGGGAAGGCATGGGCATCGAACAGGGCGTTGCCCTGCTGAAGGCCGAGCAGGCGCTGGACCACGAGCACCCGGTGCGCCATGCCAGCCTCGATGACTTCTTCGCCCACTTCGAGCACATCCTCAAGGTGGTCGGCCCCGAGCACGTGGGCATCGGCCTGGACTGGGATGGCGGCGGTGGCCTGAGCGACCTGCCCGATGTCAGCCAGCTGCCGAAGATCACCGCGTGGCTGCTGCGCAAGGGCTATACCGAGAAGCAGATTGCCGGCATCTGGGGCGGCAACCTGCTGCGGGTGATGCGGCAGGCGCAGGACTACGCTGCAAAGCAGGGCGGTTGACCGCCCTGCGGAAGTGCCGGCCGCTGGCCGGCATTGCCCGTATCAACAGGATGCGAGGTGCCGGCCAGCGGCCGGCACTACCGGTGATCCGGTTATTTCGCGATCAGCGCGTGGCGGCGGCTGTACAGGAAGTACAGCACCAGGCCGGCCAGGTTCCACAGCAGGAAGTACAGCTGGGTGCTGTGCGGCAGGCTGAGGAACAGATAGATGCAGCCCAGCGCGGCCAGCGGACCAACCACGAAGGCCAGCGGGGTACGGAAGGTACGTTCGCGGTTCGGCTCGCGCAGGCGCAGCACCACCAGGCAGATGCCCACGGCGGTGAACGCGGCCAGGGTGCCGGCATTGGCCAGCGCCGCGATCTCGTCCAGGCGGGCCACGCCGGCCAGCGCCGACACCACCACCGCGGTGAACAGCGTGGTCGCCACCGGCGTGCCGGTACGTGCGTTGACCTTGGACAGGCCACGCGGCAGCAGGCCATCGCGGCTCATCACGAAGAAGATGCGGCTCTGGCCGTACAGGAAGGCCAGCAGCACCGTCGGCAGCGCGATGATCGCGATCACGCCGATCACCATCGCCGCGGTCGGATGGCCCAGCTGGCGCATGATCAGGGCCAGCGGCTCGGCGCTGTGGCCGAACACCGCGTAGCTCATCGCACCGACCGCGGCCAGCGCGACCAGCACGTAGACGATGGTGCAGCCGATCATCGAACCGATGATGCCGATCGACAGGTCGCGGCCTGGGTTCTTGGTTTCTTCGGCGGCGGTGGAGATCGCATCGAAGCCGTAGAAGGCGAAGAAGATGATCGCTGCCGCCGCCATTACGCCGTGTTCGACGCCATCAGGGCCCATCGACTTGGCAAAGCCATACGGCATGAACGGCTGCAGGTTGGCGCTGTCGAAGGCGGGCAGGGCCACGGCCACGAAGATGGCCAGCGCGATCAGCTTGAACACCACCAGGATGGCATTGAGGGTGGCGCTTTCCTTGGTGCCGGCCATCAGCATGCCGGCCACCAGCCAGGTGATGACGATCGCCGGCAGGTTGATCATGCCGCCTTCCACGTGCGGGCCGGCTGCGAGCCACGCTGGCAGGTGCACGTTCCAGCCGAACTGGGTGTGGACCCATTCGAGGAAGCCGACGAAGTAGCCGGACCAGCCCACCGCCACCGTACTCACCACCAGCGAGTACTCCAGGATCAGGCTCCAGCCCACCACCCAGGCAAACACTTCGCCCAGCGCGCTGTAGCTGTAGGTGTAGGCACTGCCGGCGGCCGGCATCATCGTCGACAGCTCGGCGTAGGACAGTGCCGCACAGGCACAGACCGCACCGGCGATGGCGAAGGAGATCAGCACCGCCGGGCCGGCCAGGTTGGCACCGACGCCGATCAGCGTGTAGATGCCGGTACCGACGATGGCGCCAATACCCAGCGCGATCAGGTGCGGCCAGCTGAGCGTCGGGATCAGGCGCCTGCCGGCTTCGTGGACGGTGACGGAATCTAGGGACTTGCGCCGGAACAGGGACATGCAGGCCTCGGAAGGGGTGACTAAGAACGACAAGTTCCCGAGTGTGACCGAACGCAGCGCAGCATTACCACTGACGGGGGTCATACGAGGGTCAGATGCGTCACCGGCGCGGCTGTACTCCGAGCATTCTGCCGGAATCGGCACAAATGCCGACAGGATTCGAAATGATTCGATCCCTCAAGGCGAGCCGGGAGGCGCTTGAAGCGTGAGAGCAGGGGCCAGATCGATGCTGACCCGCTGCGGATCGACCACCGGCGCCGCACCTTGGGTTCTCAACTGGGCCACCAGCACTTCGAAGCCCTGGGCGCGGCCGAACGCATGCTCGTCCAGGGTCAATGGCAGCAGCTGCAGGAAGTCGAATCGTCCCGATGGCAGTTGCTGGGGTCCAGGAAAATGCAGTGACGGAACGAAGACGGCCGCCTGCAGCATGCTCCCTGCGTGATCCACCGGCCCCCCCAGCTTCAGCCGGTCCCATGGCGCCAACGGATTGCCGGGCATGCGTGAGTGGCACAGCAGCAGGTGGTACGCGGTGAACCAGCGCAAGGTGGTCAGTGCCCAGGTCGCTTCTTCCTGCGTCTCAAGCATCAGTTCGATGCCCAACCCCGAATCGCCATCTTCGTGCCGCCCTTCCCAGGGGTTGGACAGGCCGGAGCTGACATAGATCCAGTGCCTTCGATCACCGTGCGGAGGGCAGGCATTGACGCCGACATGCAGCCAGCGCGGGTCGATCTGGTCCTGCTTGAAGACGTTGCGCAGCAGATCCATGTCGATCGGATAGATCCCCGGCCCGGTATCGCCGAACAACCGCCGGTACAGCGTCTCCTCCCGATATTCCCAGCTGCGCTCCAGCAGGGTGTCGTCGTCCATGGTGCTCACTCGGCCACCTTGCCGGGCCAGCGGCAGCCGTCTTCCTGCCAGGCCTCGACGTCATCGTGGAAGGTGGTGCGACGTCCGTCGCGGCTACGCTCGTAGCTCAGGTCCAGCACCAGCGCGCCCTGCGTGCTCAGCAGGTAGCGGCCGTTGAGGCGCCCGTTGATGTGCTCTTCCCAGACGCTGTCGAACTGGTAGGGGCGGTCTTCGGCCAGCACCGTGGTCTCCATTGAAACCCGGCGCAGCAGCAGGCGTTCGCGCTGCCCGGCATAGCGAACGTCGGCCTGGCCGTCATCCAGCCAACGCCATTCCAGATGGATGCCGTCATTGCGGCCGCCGCTCAGGCAGCGATGATCCTGTCCGGTGGCCGCCGGGGCGGTCGTGTTGGCCAGAAGCAGCAGGGCGCCCATCGCCGTCGGCGAGGGTTTCATCCGTTCAGCCCCAACCGGATGCCGAACCCCACCAGGAACAGGCCGGCCACGCGGCGCAGCGCGTCGCTGATCCGCGGATGCTGGATCAGCCGGCGACGGGCCAGGTTGCCCACGCCGATCAACATCGAGCAGTAGGCGATGCTGACCACCAGGATGATGCCCGCCAGCGCAGCGAAGGTGGCGATGCCCTGGTGTGCCTTCGGATCGATGAACAACGGCAGGAAGGCCATGTAGAACAAGATCGCCTTCGGATTGAGCAGACTGACCAGGATCGCCTGCTGGAAGTAGCGCCCCGGCTGCATGCGGATCGGGCCGGCGTCGCCGCCCTCGTGCTTCGGCGTGCGCAGCAGGCTGATGCCGACCCACACCAGGTAGGCCGCACCCAGGTACTGCACCGCGTGGAACACCAGCGGGTTGGCCTTGAGCAGCGCCGCCACGCCCGCCAACGCCAGCCACATCAGGATCTGATCGCCGACCAGCAGGCCGGCCAGCGCGGTATAGCCACCACGCACGCCGCCACGGCCTGTGGCGGTCAGCAGCGTGAAGGTGCCGGGGCCGGGCAGGGCGAGAAACACCAGCACAGCGACCAGAAACGTCCACAGGTCCTGGATGCCCATCCACGGCATGGCGGCGTTCTCTTGTTACGGGGGGCCGCCATTGTCGGCCAGTGCCGCCGTTGGCGACAGGGGGCGGGTGAGGCCAGTGGGCATGCCAGACAGCAGCGGTTGCAGGTGCTGGCGCAGCTGCGCATGCAGTTGCCGTACCGCGGGCGAGAACTGCTTGCGGTGCGGACATACCAGCTGCAGCGGGATGCTGCTGCCAACACCATCGAGCAGCAGCTGCAGGCGCCCGGCCAGCACGTCCTCGCGCAGGTCCAGCCAGGACTTGTAAGTGATGCCTTCGCCGGCCACGGCCCAGCGTCGCACTACATCGGCGTCGTCGCAGACCAGCGGACCGCGCACCGGAATCACGCTGCGACGCCCGTCGACCTCGAATGACCAGCGATCGTAGGCGCGGCCGTTGAGTTGATAGACCAGGCAATCGTGCTCGCGCAGATCCTCCAGGCGGGGGGGCGTGCCACGCCGCTGCAGGTAGTCGGGCGAGGCGGCCAGCACGCGTCGATTGCCTTCCAGCAGCGGCAGGGCGACGTAGTTGGCGTCGTCGAAGTGGCCGATGCGGATGGCCACGTCGACCGGGTCGCGGAATACATCGGCCACCTCGTCGGACAGGCGCAGGTGCAGGCGCAGCCGCGGGTGCGCAGCGCGGAAGGCGCTCAGCCAGGGCAGCAGCAGGTTGCGGCCGAGGTCCGAGGGCGCCGACAGCTGCAGGGTGCCGTGCAGCTCGGTGTCCTCGCCCTGCACGCGGGCCTGTCCCTCGCGCAGGGTGGCCAGTACCTCCTGCGCATACGGCAGGTACAGCGCACCCTCGCCGGTGAGGCGCAGGCTGCGGGTGGTGCGCACGAACAGGCGCAGGTCCAGCTCGCGTTCCAGCCGCGCCACCGCCGCGGCGACCTGCCCGGGCAGCAGGTCGGCCTCGCGCGCCGCCTGCGAGAAGCTGCCCAGTGCGGCAGTGCGAACGAACAGCTGCAGATCGTCGAAGCGGATCATCTTCATTGCCAGAGTGAAAGTGCTGCCCGATTCTGCGCCTTTCTGCGGGAGCGCGTGCGGCGCAACCTGTCGCCTCCTTCCCCACTGGACCGCTGCCATGCGCGCCATTGCCTACACCCAAGCCGGCCTGCCGATCGATGATGCCCAGGCCCTGATCGACATCGAACTGGAGCTGCCGCAGCCTGGCCCGCGTGACCTGCGCGTGGCGGTACGTGCGGTGGCGGTGAACCCGGTCGACACCAAGGTCCGTCGCGGCGTGGCCACCGATGGCCCACGCGTGCTGGGCTGGGATGCGGTCGGCATCGTCGACGCGGTGGGCAGCGAGGTGACCCTGTTCCAGCCCGGCGATGCGGTCTACTACGCCGGCGTCATCGATCGCCCGGGCAGCAACGCCGAGTACCAGCTGGTGGACGAACGCAGCGTCGGCCGCAAGCCGGCCAGCCTCGACGATGCCGCCGCCGCCGCGCTGCCACTGACCGCGATCACCGCCTGGGAACTGCTGTTCGACCGCCTGCGCATCCCCGAGGGCGGTGGCGAAGGCCAGACCCTGCTGGTGATCGGCGCTGCCGGCGGTGTCGGTTCGATCCTGGTGCAGCTGGCGCGGAAGCTGACGAAACTGACGGTGATCGGCACCGCCTCGCGTCCGGATACCCAGGACTGGGCGTACGCAATGGGCGCACACCATGTGATCGACCACAGCCTGCCGCTGGCCGAGGGCCTGGCGCGGCTCGGCATCAGCGAGGTGCAGCACGTGGCCAGCCTGACCCACTCCGACCAGCACTACGCGCAGATCGTGGAACTGCTGGCGCCGCAGGGCCAGCTGGGGCTGATCGATGATCCCGGCCAGGTCGACGTGATGGCGCTCAAGCGCAAGGCGTTGTCACTGCACTGGGAGTCGATGTTCACCCGGCCGCTGTACAAGACCGCCGACATGCAGCGCCAGCATGACCTGTTGAACCGAGTGGCCGAGCTGATCGACACAGGCGTGCTGCAGACCACCCTGGGCGAGCATTTCGGGCGCATCGACGCGGCCAACCTGCGGCGTGCCCACGCGCTGCTGGAGAGCCACCGCGCCAAGGGCAAGATCGTGCTGGAAGGCTGGTAAGGCCCGGTTTTTCCTGTGGAGCCGAGCCTGCGCCCGGCTCTACAGCGCTTCATCCACGCATGGCGTGGATCAGCCGTGTCGACCAAGGTCGACACCTGCCAACAGCTGCAGAAGCCACTGCTCAGGCCACACCGTTGTCGACGTACTCGGCGAAACCGGGCTGCTGGCGCAGGCGTTCGAACCAGGCATCTACGTGTGCCAGTACCGGCTTGCTGCCCGGCGTGCTGCACCAGCGTTGGGTCGACAGCCCGAGCACGATGTCGGCCAGAGTGAAGGTGTTGCCCGCCACGTAGCCGTCGGTAGTGGCCAGCTGTGCATCAAGGACGCCCATCAGCCGGTTCCACTGCGCCAGGCTGGCCTCGGCACGGGCGTCATCCGGATAGTCCGGATGCTGGCGCACGCGCGCCATGAACACATGGCGCCATGCGCTGTTGAGGTCGCTGGCCTGCCAGTCCATCCACTGCTCCACCCGGGCCCGGTCCTTTGCTGCATGTGGCAGCAGATCCTCGCGACCGGCGCGTGCGGCCAGGTAGCGGCAGATGCTGTTGGATTCCCACAGCACGAAGTCGCCATCACGCAGCACCGGCACCTGCCGGTTGGGGTTCAGCGTGGCCAGCAGGTCCGGCGAGGGGGCCGGTTCGTGGTGCAGGGGCAGATCCAGCCCCGCGCACAGCCACAGCACTTTACGCACATTGATGGAGGTGGGCTTTCCGTAGAGGACGACCATGGTCCTGACGCAGCAGTTGAGACTCGGCCAGCCTACACTTGCCCCATGCAAACCGAATATCTGCTCATTGGCGGCCTTCTATTGGCCGTGCTCATCCTGCAGCTGGTCGCCCTGCTGCGCCGCCCGCCGCATGACCGCCTGGAACAGGCGGTGCGCGAGGAGGCGCGGGCCGGGCGCAGCGAGCTGCGCGAACAGCTCGATGGCTTCGCCCGCGCGCTGACCGATCTGTCCACCCGCACCGACCAGCGCCTCGACCTGCTGCGCGAAGCGCTGGGCGAAGATGCCCGCAAGGCGCGCGCCGAAGCGGCCGAGAGCCAGCAGCGCGGCGCGGCGTTGATGGGACAGCGGCTGCAGGAGCTGCGCGGCCAGCTGGAGACCTTCGGCCAGCAGCAGGAAGCCCGCATCCATGCGTTTGGCCAGCAGCTGCAGGAGCTCACCGGGCGTACCGATACCCAGCTCGGCGCGCTGCGGCAGACCCTGGTGGACGATGCACGCAAGGGCCGCGAGGAGGGCGCGCAGTCGCAGCAGCGCCTGACTGAAAGCCTTGGCCTGCGCCTGCAGGAACTGACCCAGCGCAACGAGCAGCGCATCGCCGAGATGCGCACGACGCTGGAAGAGCAGCTGCGCGCGCTGCAGAGCGACAATGCGCAGAAGCTGGAACAGATGCGCGTGACGGTGGATGAGAAGTTGCAGTCCACCCTGGAAACACGCCTTGGCCAGTCCTTCAAACTGGTCTCGGAGCGCCTGGAGCAGGTGCAGCGCGGCCTCGGCGAGATGCAGCAGCTGGCCACCGGCGTGGGTGACCTCAAGCGCGTGCTGACCAACGTCAAGACGCGCGGCAGCTGGGGTGAAGTACAGCTGGAGAACATCCTCGAGCAGACCCTGATCCAGGAGCAGTACGCGCGCGGGGTGAAGGTACGCCCGGATAGTGGCGAAATGGTCGACATCGCCGTGCGCCTGCCGGGTCGCAGCAGCGATGACACGCCGGTGTGGCTGCCGATCGACTCCAAGTTCCCACGCGAAGACTACGAGCGCCTGCTGGACGCACAGGAGCAGGGTGATGCCGAACTGGTACGCGTGCAGGGTGCGCAGCTGGAGCGTGCGGTGAAGGTGCAGGCCAAGTCGATCTGCGAGAAGTACATCGTGCCGCCGCACACCACCGACTTCGCGGTGATGTTCCTGCCTACCGAAGGCCTGTATGCCGAGGTGATCCGGCGCCCCGGCCTGGTCGATCTGCTGCAGCGCGACCACCGCGTGGTGGTCGCCGGGCCGACCACGATCACCGCACTGCTCAACAGCCTGCAGATGGGTTTCCGCACGCTGGCCATCGAGAAGCGGTCCAGCGAGGTGTGGAGCCTGCTGGGTGCGGTGAAGACCGAGTTCGGCAAGTTCGGTGATGTACTGGACAACGTGAAGGCCAAGCTGGACCAGGCCAGCAAGCAGATCGACCAGACCGGGGTGCGCACCCGCGCGATCGCCCGCAAGCTGAGGGATGTCGAGTCGCTGCCGGTTGAGCAGAGCCGCCAGTTGCTGCCGGACGCGCTGCCAGCAGAGGAAGGCAGTGACGGCGACGAGGCCTGAGCCACGCTGACACGCCGCCTGCATCGCCGATGCGTATGCTGGCGGCCTGTCCGCCTCGATCAGGTATCGTCATGCGCCTGCGCCGCTTCACCAGCCTTGTCCTGACCGCGCTGCTTGCCGCCTGCAGCAGCGCACCACCGGCTGCCGATACGACCGCGGCACCTGCCGCAGCCACCAGCCCTGAAGCGGCCGAGGCGTATCGCGAAGCGCGCGACGTCGACTGCCAGGCCGCCGGCGGCAGCCTGCAACGGCTGGGCCGGCTGCAACGCGAGCAGTGCGTGATTCCCTATGCCGATGCCGGCAAGGCCTGCAGCCGCAAAAGCGACTGCACGGGCCAGTGCCTGGCCGGTCCCGAGGTTGGCGCTGGCAGCGCCGCTACCGGTACCTGCCAGCGCGATGTGCGCCAGAACTTCGGCTGCCGCCAGCGCATTGATGACGGCAAGGCGCAGGGCACGATCTGCGTGGACTGATCGTAGTGCCGGCCACTGGCCGGCAACCGCATGAACCCTTGCGAACGGTCGCACGATTGCCGGCCAGCGGCCGGCACTACCGCCATCGCGCGGCGCTATGCTGGTGGGCCATTCCCCGCTGTTGCCGGAGCCCCCGCGTGAGCACCCCGATCCAGGACATTTCCCTCACCACCATCGACGGCCAGCCGTCCTCGCTTGCCGACTACCAGGGCAAGGTACTGCTGCTGGTCAACGTCGCCTCCAAGTGCGGCCTGACACCGCAGTACGAAGGCCTGCAGGCGCTGTATGCGGAAAAGCACGCGCAGGGTCTGGAAGTACTGGGCTTCCCCGCCAACAACTTCCTCGGCCAGGAGCCGGGCAGCGAGGCGGAGATCCAGCAGTTCTGCCAGCTCACCTACGACGTCAGCTTCCCGATGTTCTCCAAGATCAGCGTGGCCGGTGACGATACCCATCCGCTGTACCAGCAGCTGACCGCCGCCCAGCCGCAGTCGATCGGCGAAGGCCCGCTGCGTGAGCGCCTGGCCAGCAAGGAGATCCCGATCCACGCAGCACCGGCGGTGCTGTGGAACTTCGAGAAGTTCCTGGTTGGCCGCGACGGCAAGGTCATCGCGCGTTTCGCCCCGGACGTGGCTGCCGATGACGCGCGCCTGCGCGAGGCCATCGAGGCAGCGCTGGCAGCCTGAGGAAAGCGTGCCAACCAAGGTTGGCACCTACCGGAAAAGAAAAACCCCGCCGAGGCGGGGTTTTTCATGCGCTGCAGGCCGGACTCAGTGCGTCCACTGCGGCATCGGCATCGCATCGACCGGGATCGGCGAATTGGCATCGTCATGGCCACGGTCGCGCTTGCTGCGCAGATCGTTCTCGATCTGGTAGTTGCGGCGCTGCATCCACGCATCGCGTACCAGCGAGTACTCGTCCACGGCGGTGTCACGCAGGTCGTCGATTGCCAGCAGCTGCGCGCGGGTATCGACCAGCTGCATGCCCTGCAGGCCGATGCGGATCTTGTCCTCTTCGATGCGGCGGATCGGCGACAGCGGAATGTCACCGGCCAGGCCGAACACATCGCGCACGGTGCGAGGGCCGAAGAACGGCAGTTCCACGTAGCGCGAACGACGCCAGCCCCAGGCACCCAGGGTCTGCCCGAAGTCCTCATTGCGACGCGGCACCATCGCCTTGCTGGCCGGATCGAACAGGCCGCCGATACCCAGCGTGCTGTTCATCAGGAAGCGGCCGAGGCTGTCCCACGCATCGGCACCGCGGCCCTGCAGCAGCTGGTTGGTGATGGTCACCGGTGCGCGCAGGTTGCTGAAGAAGTTGCTGACGCCGGTGCGGGCGAAGCGCGGCACCACGTGGGTGTAGGCCGTGGCCAGCGGGCGGGCGATGCCACGGTCAACCGCGTTGTTGAACGTGTGCACCTTGCGGTTGAACGGTTCCCACGGATCGTAGGCTGCCGCGCTGCCAGTGTTGCCGGCACCGCCGTAGAGGGCATCGAAGTCGTCGTCACCACCGGGGGCGGTCGCCGCCGCGGCCCTGGCCGCATCGGTGTCGGCGCTGCGGGCCGGTGCGGATGGCGGCGTGGCCGGCGCAGGTGCGGCAACCACGGCTGTTGCCGGTGCGGCATCGACCGTAGCTGTATCGGCGGTGGCGGCAGAGGCCTCGGTGATGGTGCTGGCCGGGACCACGGTGCTGGCTGCGGGCGCATCGCTGCGTGCGGGCTTGCCGGCGCAGGCGGTCAGGGCGGTGGCCAGGACGATCAGGGGGAAAGTGCGTACGACGTTCATGTCAGCTCGCAGCAGAAGTAGCGTTGAAATCCAGGTCGGGCGACAGCCGGTAGGCTGCGCTCAGCTCGTTGTAGCCGGCCGGCGCGCCGGAGACTGCCAGCGGGTGACCGCTCTTGCGCGCACGTGCGGCCAGCTCGGCCAGCAGCGCCAGGCCGGCGCTGTCCACGCGTTCGACCTCACCCAGCTCCAGCCGTGACAGCTTTGCCGGCAGGGCCTGCAGCTGCGGCCACAGCGCGATCACCGCGGCACGGTCGAGCACCCCGCGCAGGCGCAGGGTGTCGCCTTCCAGCAGCGCCAGTGCGTTACTTGCCATTGCCCGCGGGCCCGGCCTGCATGCTGCCGCTGTGCAGTTCGTTGGCCACCTGCTTGATGCCCTTCTGGCGCAGCGGGGTGTCGAACTGGTTGCGGAAGGTCTGCACGTAGGAAATGCCTTCGATGTTGACGTCGAAGATCTTCCACTGGCCGTTCACGTTGCGCATCCAGTACTCGACCGGGGTCGGTTCGTTGCCGGCGCGCACCAGTTCGGTGCTCACGCGCACGCCACGATTGCCCGGCAGCGGGCTTTCACCCTTCAGGCGGAAGCTCGGCTTGCCCTGGATGTTGAGCAGGGTGGAGCCGTAGCGCTGCATCAGGCTGTCGGCCATGGCATCGGCGAACAGCTTGATGTCGGCGTCGGAGGCGCCGCGGGCGTGCGGGCCCAGCACCAGGCGCGCGGCGTAGTCGCGGTCGAAGGTGCGGGTCAGCTCGCTGTCGATGTAGCTGCGCAGGCTGGCCGGGTTGCTGGTGAACTCGCTCTTGCGCTGCTGCAGCGTGGACAGGATGCGGCTGCTGGCATCGATCACCACCTTGCCGGCCTGGCTCTGCGTTGCGGCAGCGGCCGGCGCAGCGGCCTGGGCCTGGGCCAGGAACGGGGTGGCCGCCAGCAGCGCCGAGGCGAGCAGGGCCGGGATCAGTTTCATCTTCATGGTTGCGGTTCCGTTGCAGGCGCCTGCGCGCCATCGTTGGGCTTCTGAGCAGCGCCGCCACCGGCACCGCCACTGAACATGTACTTGCCGACCAGCTGGATCAGGTCCACCGCCGGCTGGGTGAAGACGATCTCGTCACCGGCCTTCAGCACGTCCGGATCACCGCCCGGCTGCAGACCGATATAGCTCTCGCCGAGCAAACCGCTGGTGAAGATGCCGGCCGAGGTGTCCGCCGGCAGGTCCTTGACCTTGCTGTCCATGCGCAGGGTGACGATCGATTCGAACTTCACCGGGTCCAGGTCGATCGAAGCGACCTGGCCGACAGTGACGCCGCCGATCTTCACTGGCGCCTGCTTGCGCAGCTGGCCGACCTGGGAGAAGCGTGCCTTCAGGTCGTAGCCTTCGCTGCCCCAGCTCCAGCGCTGGTTGGTCGAGGCCACGGCCAGCACCATCAGCGAGGCCAGGGCCAGCAGCAGGAAGGCGCCGACGGAAAATTCGAGTCTGGGACCGCGGATGGCCATGTGGATTACCTGATCGAGTCGTTGTGGCCGCGCGCGCCTGCGCACCGCCGGTGGAGGGGTTAGGTGAACAACATTGCCGACAGCACGAAGTTGAACATCAGCACCAGCAGTGAAGCGTTGACCACCGCACGGGTGGTCGCCACCGAAGTGCCTTCAATGGTCGGCTCGGCGTGGAAACCCACATAGGCGGCAACCAGCGCGGCAGTGCCGCCGAAGATCGCCGACTTCAGCATTGCCACGCCGAAGTCGTCCCAGAAGTCCACGCTGTTGCGCAGCGCCGACCAGAACACGCCATTGTCCAGGCCCAGCACGTGCACCGCTTCGAAGTAGCTGGCACTGATTGCAAGCGAACAGAAAATGCCGGTCAGCAGCGGCACCGTCAGCACCGCCGCCCAGAAGCGCGGCGCCACCGCCTTGGCCACCGGGTCGATCGCCATCAGCTCCAGCGCCTTGATCTGGTCGGTGGCACGCATCAGGCCTAGCTCGGCGGCGATCGAGCTGCCAGCGCGGCCAATGAACAGCAGCGCGGTCAACACCGGTGCCAGTTCGCGGTACAGCGACAGCCCGAGCAGGGTCGACAGTGCGTCGGCCGCACCGAAGGTGGTCAGCGTGCGGTAGCCCTGCAGGGTCAACACCAGGCCGACGAAGGCACCGCCGACGGCGATGATCGGCAGCGAGCGCGCACCGATCTTGTAGATCTCGCGGGTCAACTCGGCCAGGAAATCACGGGTCGGCAGCGAACCGCGCAGCACGGTCAGCGAGAACAGGCCGGCACGACCCAGCGAGCGGGTGGCTTGAACGAACGGCATCAGGCGACCCTCGCGCGCGGCGCGGCATCGAACGGGATGGGGCCATCGGGCTGGCCGTGCAGGAACTGCCGCAGCAGCGGGTCCTGGCTGGACTGCAGTGCCTCGGGCGTGCCCTGGAACACGATGCCGCCATTGGCGATCGCGATCACCTGGTCGCAGATCGGCAGGGTCTCGTGCACGTGGTGGCTGACGATGATGCTGGTCAGGCCCAGGCTGTGGTTGAGGCGCTGGATCAGGCTCATGATCACCCCCGAGGCGATCGGGTCCAGCCCGGTCAGCGGCTCGTCGTAGATCATCAGCGGCGGGTCCAGCGCCAGCGCACGGGCCAGCGCCACGCGGCGCGCCATGCCACCTGACAGCTCGCGCGGCCAGGTATCGGCGGCGGCCAGCAGGCCCACCGAATGCAGCTTCATCTGCACCAGCCGCCGCAGCACGGCGGTCGGCAGGCGGGTGTGCGTACGCAGCGGCAGCGCCACGTTCTCGGCCACGGTCAGGTCGGTCAGCAGGCCGTTGCCCTGCAGCAGCACGCCCACGCTCTTGCGCATTTCCAGCAGCGCGCCGCTGTCATGCGGAATCGGCTTGCCGAACAGGGTGACCTCGCCGGCGACCGGGCGCAGTTCGCCGGTCAGCGCCGCCAGCAGGGTCGACTTGCCGCTGCCGGACGGACCCAGAACGGCGGTGATGCTGCCCTTGGGCACCTGCAGCGACACGTCGCGCAGGATCGTGCGTCCGCTCCGGTCGATGCGGACGTTGGATAACTGCACCAGACTGGAGGTGGAAGCCGACATGGGCACCATTAACGTTTTTTAGACATCGAAGGATCGGGCCCGTCGGCTGAACATAAGCAGACTGGACGGTGCAGTATTGTTGCACGACAAGCCTCGGCAGAGGCCGGGACAATCGGCTGGCGTCCCGGAACAATCCGTACCGCTCGCGGCCCAACCATTGAATACTGCCTGCCGTCCTGCACACTGTGCATGATGAGTGACCCAGGCAGCGATTTCCGCCTCTACCATTCCAACTCCCTGGACGTGCTGGCCGCGCTGCTGGCGCGCAATGTGCGTGCGCCCGTTCCTGGCCAGCCGCTGCTGGCACCGGAAGTGGTGCTGATCCCGCAGGTAGCGATGCGGCGTTGGCTGCAAGCGACACTGGCCGCCGAGTTCGGTGTGGCTGCGAACCTCGAATTCCTCACCCCGGGTGAGTTCGTGGCGCGCGCGCTGAAGGCCAACGTCAGCGGCGAGCAGGACGACCTGGACGCGGCCGGCCTGCATTGGAAGCTGTACCAGGCCCTGCGCGACCCGGCGTTGCTGGCGCAGCCACCGATGCGCGCGCTGCAGTCCTATCTTGCCGCCGATGACGCATTGAAGCCGTGGGCGCTGGCTGGCGAGCTGGCCTCGGTGTTCGAGAAGTACCAGGCCTGGCGCCGCGACTGGCTGCTGCGCTGGGCCGCCGGTGCCGATCCAGCCGACCCGCAGGCGATCCTGTGGCGCACCATCACCCACGGCCACGACTATCGCGCGCGCCGCATCCAGGAGTACCTGGACCGCTTCGAGGGTGCCGGTAAGCCGCTGCCGCAGGGCTTGCCGCTGCGCATGTCCGCGTTTGCGACGCTCAACATCTCGCCCGACGTGCTGCGGGTGATGGCCACCCAGGCACGTGTTGGCGAGCTGCATTTCTATATGCCCACCCCGGTGCAGTCGTACTGGGGCGATCTGCAGACCCTGGCCGAGCGCCTGCGCAGCGGCGCGCCCGATCCCTTCGGCGAAGCAGCCGGCGAAAACCGCCTGCTGGAAGCCTGGGGCGCGGCCGGGCGCGACTTCATGGCGGTGCTGGGCAGTTACGAGGTGGTGCACCCGGCCGGCGAAATCGCCGCCTATTCCGATCCGGAGGACGACACCCGGCCGACCCTGGACGAAGGCGGCCTGTCCGACAGCCTGCTGCATCGCCTGCAGCGTGACCTGTTCCACCGCCGCGCACTGCCCTCGGGTGAGCTGTGTGACGGGCTTCGCAGCGACGACCCCAGCCTGCAGGTACACGCCTGCCATACCCGCCTGCGCGAGTTGCAGGTGCTGCACGACCAGCTGCGCAGCCTGCTGCAGGACCCGCGCTTCGACCCGCCGCTGCAGGCGCGCGAGATCGCGGTGCTGGCGCCGGACATCGATCCCTACGTGCCTTACCTGGAAGCGGTGTTCGGCGGCCGTGGTGGCGAGGAGGAGCACATCCCCTATGCGCTGGCCGACAGCAGCCCGCTGGCCGGTGAACCGCTGGCCGATGTGTTCGTGCACTTGCTGGGCCTGCCGGTCTCGCGCTTTGGCCTGAATGAAGTGCTGGACCTGCTGGCCAGTGCACCGCTGGCCGAAGCGGCCGGGCTGGAAGCGGTGGACTTCGACCGCCTGCATGGCTGGCTGCAGCAGGCCGGTGCACGCTGGGGCCTGGATGCGAAGCACCGCCACCAGCACCAGGCGCCGGCCGACGACGCCTACACCTGGCAGTTCGCGCTGGATCGCCTGGTGCTCGGCCATGCCACCGGCAGCGAGGCCGACCTGGCCGGTGTCGCACCGTGGATCGAACTGGAAGGCGGCGCGCTGGACGCGCTGGACCGGCTGCTGCGCCTGCTGCGCGTGCTGGCGATCTACCAGCGTCGCCTCGGCGAGCTGCTGACCCCGGCGCAATGGCGACAGCGCCTGCTGTCGTTGCTGGATGCACTGCTGCCCACCGCGCCGAGTTCACCCAACAGCCAGCGTGCCCTGGAGCGCCTGCGCAAGCTGCTCAACCAGTTCGCCGAGGATGCTGCCAAGGCCGGCTTCGCGGAAGGCGTGCCGCCGGAGGTGGTACGTGCGCACTTCGCCGGCGCGCTGGGCGAGGCCGATACGCGCGCACCGCTGCTGACCGGTGGCATCAGTTTCGGCCGCATGGTGCCGATGCGACTGCTGCCATTCCGGGTGATCTGCGTGCTGGGCCTCAATGATGGCGATTTCCCGCGCCGTGACCCGGCGGCCGGTCTCAACCAGCTCACCGCCGAACTGGACACGCCGCGCCGCCGACCGGGCGACCGCTCCACCCGCGAAGACGACCGTTTCCTGTTCCTGCAGCTGTTCGCCGCCGCGCAGGAGGTGTTCTACCTCAGCTACCTCGGTGCCGATCCGCGCGATGGCAGCGTGCGCGAGCCGTCGGTGCTGGTCAGCGAACTGATCGATGCCGCCGCTGCTTATCACCTCGATCCGCCTGCGGCGGTCCGCGACTTCACCGTGCGCCATGCCTTGCAGCCGTTCTCGCCCGCCGCGTTCGGTGACGGCGACCCACGCCGCTTCAGCTATCGCCGCCAGTGGCATCCGGCGGCCGGTCGCCTCACTGGCCAGCGCGGTGGACTGCAGCCCTGGTTCGACGCACCGCTGCCACCGCCGCTCGACGATGCGGTGGAAGACGACGTCGCACTCGATACCCTGCGCCGTTTCCTGTGCGATCCGGCCGGGCAGTTCCTCGCGCAGTCGCTGGGCCTGCGCCTGGCCGACGATGTCGAGGAGGTCGATGACCTGGAACCGCTGGTGCTGTCATCGCGCGGCCCGGAAAAGCGCAGCGTGCAGGCGGCGGTGGTCCGTGCCACGCTCAGCGGCGATACCGAGCCGTTGTACCCGCGGCTGCGCGCGCGCGGCCTGCTGCCGTCCGGCCCATTGGGCGAGCGCCAGTTCGAGGGGGAGCAGTTGAAGACGCGCCCGTATGCCAGTGCGTTGCTGGGCTGGATGCAAGGCGAACCGCTGGAAAGCCGTCGCTACGAAGTGGACATCGACGGCGTGCGCCTGCACGGGCGGGTGGCGGACCGACATCCCGAGGGCCTGGTGCGCCTGCGCGCCGGTACCCTCAATGGCAATGCAGTGATCCGCCAGGGCCTGGACTGGCTGCTGGCCAACGCCGCCGGCGATGCGTTGCCGCTGGTGCAGTTCCACGATGGCGGTGACGCCGGGCCCGGCCCGCATGTGCTGCCAGCACTGAGCGCCCCCGCTGCACGCGCCGCGCTGCGCGCGCTGCTGCAATTGCGCCAGCGCGGCCTGCGTGAGCCGCTGCGCTTTGCCCCGTATACCGGTTGGGTGCTGTACAACGCGCCGGCAGAAAAACAGCGTAGCGAAGGCTGGAAGCAGTGGCATGGCAGCGACCGCAGTTGGGGTGAATCCAGCAGCGACGCCTGGCAGCTGCTGCTGCGCGGTGCCGACCCGTTTGCCACCGATGCCAGCTATGCCGAGCTGCTGCGCAACAGCCAGGTGGTCTTCAGCGCGGTGCGCGAAGGCCGCACTCTCGGTACCGAAACACGCCAGGAGGGCAACGCATGAACACCGCCATCGCTGATCAGGAAACCCAGCGTATGGCGGGCGATCCCTACCTGGCCCTGCCGCTGAACGGCATCCGCCTGATTGAAGCCAGCGCAGGCACCGGCAAGACCTTCACCCTGGCCACGCTGTTCACCCGCCTGGTGGTGGAGCAGGGCCTGCGTATCGGCCAGATCCTGGCAGTGACCTTCACCGATGCCGCCACCCAGGAACTGCGCAAGCGCATCCGCGAGCGCCTGGCGCTGGCCGCGCGCCTGGTCGATCTGGAACCGGCCGAGGGTGAAGCACCCGACGCGAGATTGACCCGCGACGTGCTGCAGCGTCATCTGCAGGGCGGCTCCGAGAGCGCCTCTGCATTGAAGCGCCGCCTGCAGGTGGCTGCCGACGAAATCGACCTGGCATCCATCTTCACCATCCACGGCTTCTGCACCCGCGTGCTGCGCGAGCATGCACTGGAAAGCGGCCATACCTTTGATCCGCCGGAACTGCTGGCCAGCGATCGTGAACTGCTGGAGGAGCTGGCCGCTGATCTATGGCGCGTGCATGCCAACGACCCGGCCACGCTGGAGCCGCTGACCTGGCTGTGGTCCAACCCGGACGCGCTGGCCGCAGATCTGCGCGCGCTGCTGGGCACGCCGCCCCTGCACCCGTTGCCACAGCCGGTGGCACTGGCCGATCCACACCCGGCCTTGTACAGTGCGGCGGAAGCACTGTCCGCAAGCGTGCGCGAGCATGGCGAGCAGTTCTTCATCGATCTCTGCGATGCGGTCGACAACAAGTGGCTCAACGGCGTGTCCTACAAGCTGGGCTGGCTGCATCCGCTGGGCCGGCAGATGCTGGCCTGGGCCGAGCGCGGCGACCCGCGCGAGCTGCTGGCCAGCGAGCGCCTGCCGGCACTGCTGCCGGCGGTGCTGGCCGACAAGACCAACAAGAAATTCCCCGATCGCACGCCATCGTCGCCATTGCAGGCGCCGTTGGCGCGCTATGTCGCGCTGCTGGCCGAACGCGATGCCTGGTTGCGTGGTACCGCGCTGAATTTCCTGCACACGCTTCGCGCCGAAGCCATGCAACGCCTGCAGGCGCTGAAGCGCACGCGCCGGGTACAGACCTACGACGATCTGATCGATGGCGTAGCGCTCGCCCTGGAAGGCCCGCAGCGTCTGGCGCTGGTCAGGCAGCTGCGCGCGCAGTACCGCATCGCGCTGGTCGATGAGTTCCAGGACACCGATGACCGCCAGTGGGGCATCTTCCACACCGTGTTCGGTGATTCGCCGGAGGTGCGCGAGCTCGGCCTGGCACCGGCGCTGTTCCTGATCGGCGACCCCAAGCAGGCGATCTACGGCTTCCGCGGCGGTGACATCCACACCTACCTGAAGGCCAAGCAGGTGGCGCAGCAGGCGCCGGTGCTGGACCAGAACTTCCGCTCGCGACCGGCGGTGCTGCGTGCGTTGCAGGCGCTGTACGACAACGGTGGCGAAGACGCCTTCCTCGAACGCGACATCCAGTTCGAGCCGGTGCGGCCCGGTGGCGTGCGCATCGACGAGGACTACCAGCGTGATGGCCATGCCGCCACGGCACTCACCCTGCGCGTGCTGCGCAGTGGCGGTGACAAGGCGATGAGTGCGGACGCCTCGCGTGATGCCGCGACCCAGGCCTGCGTGGCTGCGATTCACCAGATCCTGGTCGAGGCGCGTGCGGGCAATGCCGTGTTGCGTGGGCGCCCGGTTCAACCCGGTGATATCGCGGTGCTGGTGCGCTCGCATCGCGAGGCCACGCTGGTGCAGCGCGCGCTGGCAGCGGTCGGCATTCCCGCCGTGGCGGCCGGCAAGCAGAGCCTGTTCGCCACCAGCGAAGCGCGTGATCTGCGCGCGCTGCTGCTGGCACTGCTGCAACCCGCCGACGAAGGCCGCCTGCGTGCGGTGCTGGCCACCGTGCTGCTTGGCCAGCGGGCCAGTGCGATCGCCGCGATGGAGCGCGAGGGCGACCTGCAACGCGAGTTCCAGGCACAGCTGCTGCACTGGCGCGAGCGCTGGCAGCGCGGCGGACCGTTCGCAGTGATCGCCGACGTCTGTGCCGCACAGGGCGAACGCTTGCTGGCGCTGATCGATGGCGAGCGCCGCCTGACCAACTACCTGCAGCTGGGCGAACTGCTGCAGGAAGCCTCGGCGCAGACGCTGGGCATGCATGGCCTGCTGGACTGGCTGCAGGGGCAGATGGCCAGCGCTGATCAGGATGACGAGCAGCAGCTGCTGCGCCTGGAATCGGATGCGCGGCGCGTACAGATCATCACCCTGCACAAGAGCAAGGGCCTGGAGTATCCGCTGGTGTTCCTGCCCTTCGTCGGCATCGACGGCGGCGCACCGAACACCGCCTCGCACTGCACGGTGCACGTCGGTGGCCAGCGCCAGCTGCATTGGAAACTGGACAAGGACGAGGCCTGGGAAGCGGCCAGCAACCAACGTGAGCGCGAGCAGCGGGCCGAGGATGCGCGCCTGCTGTATGTGGGACTGACCCGTGCCGAGCATGCGCTGTGGATCGCCGTGGGTGATCTGGCCGGGCTCGGCAAGACGCGGCTGGCGCCGCTGCTTGACCTGCAGGCGCTGCGCGCGCACGCCGATGTGCACATCGATGACAGTGAGGCAGCGGCCGCGCTGCCGCAGCTGGCGGCCGAAGTGGAAGGCGACCTTCCGGCGGTGCGTGCCCTGACCCGGCGCGTCCCGCACGACTGGTGGGTGTACAGCTTCACCCAGCTGGCCCACGCCGATGCCGGCGCGGGCAGTGATATCGAAGCCGCCGCCACCGAGCTGCCGGCGCCCGCTGCCGACGAACCCGCTGGCCCGGAACTGCCACTGGAACCGGCGCTGCCGGAGCCCGCTGCGGCGGCCGAGGACAGCACACCGGTCGACCCGCGCTTCATGGGCAGTCGCTTCGGCAACGTGCTGCACGAAGCGATGGAGAACGTCGACTTCGCCGCATGGGGTGACTGGCAGCCAGGTCTGCAAGCTCCTGAGGGCCAGGCCCAGGTGCTGCGCAAGGCACTGCACGACGAAGGCTATGCCGACGTCGACCTGGACGATGGCGTGGCGGTGCTGGTGCCGCTGGTGGGCCACACGCTCACCGTGCCGCTACCCGAAGGCGGCGCGCTGCACAGCCTGGGTGAAGGCGAGCGTCGCGCGGAAATCGACTTCCATTTCGCCATCGAACCGACCACGGTGCCGGCGCTGTTGCAGGTGCTGCATGCACATGGGGTTTCCAGTACGCGTCGCGGCTTCGGCCAGCGCCGCCGCCTGGAAGGGCTGATGACCGGCATGATCGACCTGACCTATGTGCGCGATGGGCGCTGGTACGTGCTCGACTACAAGTCCAACCGCCTGCCTGGTTACAGCCCGGACCTGCTGGCCATTGCCATGCGCCACAGCGAGTACGACCTGCAGGCGCTGATCTACACCGTGGCCCTGCATCGCTGGCTGCGTTTCCGCCTGGGTGCGGCCTACGACTACGAGCGCGACATGGGCGGCATCCGCTATCTGTTCTGCCGCGGCCTGGATGCCGCCGGCAACGGTGTGCATGTGGACCGCTTCCCGTTGGCGCTGGTGGATGCCCTGGATGCGTTGTTCGCCGGTGGCGAACAGGCCCAGGCCGAACTGGCTGCGCGTGCCCGTGGAGCCAGTGCATGAGCCTGCTGAAGGAACTGCACCAGAAGGGCCTGCTGCGCACCCTCGACCATGCACTGGCGACCAGCCTGCAGCGGCTGCGCGACGACACGCCCGAGAGCGTGGCGCTGGCGGCTGCGCTTGCGTCGCTGGCGGTATCGCAAGGCCATGCTGCGTTCGATCCGGCGCAACCGCAGCGGTTGCTGGAAGGCGTACCCGAGTGGCCTGCCGCGCAGGACTGGCTGGAGCAGCTGCGCGCATCGCCGTGGGTCGCGGCACCCGAGCAGGCCGATGCCATCGCCGAGGATGCGCCGCTGGTGCTGGAAAACGGCCTGCTCTACCTGCGCCGCTACCGCGAGTACGAGCGGCAGCTGGCGGCCGGCCTGCAGCGTATCGGCCGGCATCCGCTGCCGGCGCCGGATATGGCGGCGCTGGCACCGTTGTTCGCGCAGCTGTTCCCGCAGGCATCGGGCAGCGAGGATCACCAGGCACGCGCTGCCGGCGTGACCCTGCGCCATCCGCTGGCACTGGTCACCGGCGGCCCCGGCACCGGCAAGACCACCACCATCGCGCGCCTGTTGCTGCTGCTGGCCGCGCAGGCCGGGCACGCCGGCCAGCCGCTGCCTGAGGTGGCATTGGCCGCGCCCACCGGGCGCGCCGCCGAGCGCATGGCCGAGAGCCTGCGTGTGGCTGTGCAACGCCTGCAGGAACAAGGACTGGACCCGGCGCTGTGCGCGGCGCTGCCCAGTACCGGCACCACCCTGCATCGCCTGCTCGGGGTGATTCCTGATTCACCGCGCTTCCGTCACCACGCCGACAATCCGCTGCCGGTGGACGTGGTCGTAGTCGATGAAGCCTCGATGATCGATCTGCCGATGATGGCCAAGCTGGTCGATGCGATCGCCAGCGGCACCCGGTTGATCCTGCTCGGCGATCCCGACCAGCTGCCGTCGGTCGAGGCCGGTGATGTGCTCAGCGCGATCCTGCGTGCCAGCGGCGACGGCATCGGCACCCGTGCCGACGACGCGCAGGCGCTGCACGGCCTGCTGGCGCCGGCCACCTTGCAGCCACAGGCCGCACCACGCGCCTTCGCCGGCCGTCGCGTACAGCTGCAGCGCGGCTACCGGCAGAGCAATGCGCTGGACCTGGCACCGCTGGCCCATGCCGTGCGCGAGGGCGACAGCAGCACCGCGCTGCAGCTGCTGCGCAGTGGTGAACTGGCCGGCGTGCATTTCCACGAAGGCGAAGCCGATCCGCTGCGTGGCCAGCGCGAGCATCTGCTGGGCCACTGGCGTGCACTGGCCGACGCGGCCGATCCAGTGCTTGCCCTGCAGCAGGCCGGGCGCCTGCGCGTGCTGACCGCACTGCGCGAAGGCCCGCAGGGCGCGCGCGGGCTCAACAGCCGCATCGAACAGCTGCTGGCCGGCAACACCCCCGGCTACTTCCAGGGCCGCCTGCTGCTGGTCACCGAGAACAGCTACCGGCATCGTCTGTTCAACGGAGATATCGGCATCTGCCTGCGCGATGGCAGCGGCGCGATGGTGGCCTGGTTCCCCGGAGACAGCGTCGACCAGCCACGCGCCTTCCACCCGGCGGCACTGCCCGCGCACGAAAGCGCCTTCGCGATGACCGTGCACAAGGCACAGGGCTCGGAGTTCGATGAGGTGTGGTTGCAGCTGCCGCGCCAGGACAGCCGCGTGCTGTCGCGCGAACTGGTCTATACCGGCCTGACCCGCGCCCGCCAGGTGCTGCATGTGGCGGGCAGTGCGGACGTGCTGCAAGCGGCGTTGAAGCGCCATGCCAGCCGGTTGGGTGGGTTGGCGTGGCGGCTGGGTGCGGAAGCAGTGGCCGAAGCACCGGCGCGCATTGAACAGCCCACGGTGCAGGGCACGTTGTTCTGAAACGGGGTCGGATCCCGTTTGAAACGGGGTCGGATCCCGTTCCCAACGGGAGCGGGCTCTGACCCTCGTCGCCGAGGCACGCATGCTCCGGGTCAGAGCCCTCCCTCCGGGAGGGATCCGACCCAGCGTCATTCAGCGATCAGTACCAGGCCATCCGGGAACACGATGGCCGCTTCATCAGCACTCACGTCGAAGAAGCCCACGCCGTGCTTCTCGGCCAGGTCCTGCACCCGCCCGTGCGCGCGCTCGGCCACCGAATAGGCGAATGCACCGTAGATCACCTGACTACCGATGCTGTACTCGGTCACCTCGGCACGATCATCGTCGTCATTGCTCAACGGCCCGTTCATCGGCGGGAACTCCTGCGCCATCTCCGCGAACCACGCCTGCAGCGCCGGGCTGCTGACCGCCGGGTCGTCGTATTCGTGGCGCTCGTTCCACTGTGTCTGCTTCTCGAACCAGGCGATGAAGGCCGCCGCCTCGCGCGGGGCCGCACTGGCCTCGAACACCATCATGTCGTAACTCATTGAGCCGTCCTGTTGCAGGGCCAGGGTCGGATCCCTCTCCGCAGGAGAGGGCTCTGACCCCTGCGCGGAGTCTGTGGACGCACAGGGTAGCGCGCTACGGCTGCGTCGCTGTGCGCATCGCCAGCCCCGGCGCCAATGCCTTCGCCTCCGGGAACAGCGCGAAGCGCAGGCCGATCAGGCCCATCAGGGCTTCATCGCGGGCCTTGCAGGCGGCCACGCTGCCGACCCGGCCCAGCGAGGTTTCCAGCCGCTCGCGCAGCGCTTCGGCCGCCACAATCGGTTTGCGCGCAGCGATCTGCCGGCGGTAGTGCACGGCGATCTCTTCCAGGATGTGCTCGACTGCTTCGCGGCTGCGTTCGGGCAGTTCCAGCCGTGCGCGACGCAGCTGCAGGATGTTCAGGCCGATGCGCGCCTCGTTGAGCATGTCCACCGAGGCGATGTCGCTGCCCTCGGGCGTCGCTGCCAGGCGCGGTGCGAGCAGGCCCAACAGGTCGAGCATGCGTGCGGCGAAGCGCTGGCGGTCCTGCTGGCCGCGGCCTTCGGCGGCTTCGGCCAGCGTCGTCCAGCCCTGCCGCACCAGGCGGCGCGCGGTCCACTCGGCACCTACCGAACGGAACAGGCGGGTCATCACCACCGCAAAGCCAATGCCGATGAACATCGCAATCGACGAGTTGAGGAAGGTCTGGATGTTGGCGCTGTAGGTGTTCTGCAGGCTCAGCAGTGCGGCCAGGTTCACCGTCAACGGCAACGCGAACAATGCGCTCTTGGGGTGGTGCAGCATCAAGCCCAGCGGCAGGAACGCCACCGCCAGCACCAATGCCAGCAGGCCGAAGTCGTGCACCGCAGGGAACACGCCGAACAGGTACACACCGGCCACCACCGAGGCGACCATCGCCCACACCAGGAACGACACCATGCTCGGTGCCGGGTCGTCCTGTGCAGCGAAGAATGCAGCGGTCACCGCGGCCATCATCGCGCCGTTGCCACCACCTTCCCAACCCAGCGCGATCCACAGCACGCAATAGCTCATCAGCGCCACGCCGGCACTGAGCGCGGAGAACAGCGCCATGCCGTAGTCGACGTGCTTGTCGGCGGCCACGCGTTCGGTGCGGATGCGGTAGTGCGCGCGGTCCAGCGGCGCGGTGCCGTGGTCGATCGCGTGCTGCAGGGTGCGGCAGTCCTGCCACAGGTCCACCAGTTCCTCCAGGCGCAGCAGCAGGCTGGCCAGCTGCAGGTGCTGCAGGTCGCGGTCCACCTGCGGCTTCAGCGCGCTGATGCGCGCGCGCAGGCGGGCGTATTCGCTGGCGTTGGTCGGCCCGTCCAGCCAGTCATGGATATCGTCGACCAGTGCCGGCAGCCCTTCCGGCAGGGCCTGGCCATCGCTGCGCAACGCGCTCAGGCGATCGGCAATCGAGGACAGCACCGGCAACAGCAGCAGCATGCGCTCGCGCAGGCGCTCCATCGACACCGCCGAACCGGCATGGCGTGGATCATCGCGGCGCAGGAACTCGATCAGCGCCTCGAACTGCACCAGGTCGGCGGCCAGCCGGTTGCGCGGCGCATGCGCGCGGCCACGTTCAAGGATCTGCCGGCACCACTGTGCGGCGTCCTCCATCCAGTTGCCGATGCGCGCGCGCAGCATCGGGCGTACCGAGGCCGGGAACAGCAGCGATGCGAACAGTACCGCCACCACCGTGCCGAGGATGATCTCCTCGCTGCGTGCCACCACCGTGTCGAAGATGGTTTCCGGCGAGGTCACGGCCGGGAAGCCGATGAAGGCCGTCGTGTAACCGGCCAGCAGGAACGCGTAGCCGCGCGGGCCGCGGTTGAGCAGGGCCATGAACAGGCAGCCGGCCAGCCAGATCGACATCGCCGCGCTGAGCACCAGCGGCGTTTCCACCAGCGCCGGCAGCACCAGCAGGGTGGCCAGGCCGGCCACCAGGGTGCCGACGATGCGGTACACGCCCTTGGCGCGGGTCGGGCCCAGCAGCGGCTGGCTGACGATGTAGACCGTGCCCATCGCCCAGTACGGGCGCGACAGGTTGCCGGCCATGGCGATGTACAGCGCGGCCACCGCAGCCAGGTAGGTCTTGATCGAGAACAGCCAGGCCTGGCGGTCGGTCAGCGCGTTCATGGCTTACTTCGCGGCAGTCGTGGCGTTGGGCGCGGCGGCGCTGGCCTGCCAGCCCCCACCCAGTACCAGGAACAGATGGATCTGGTCGCGCGAGACCTGCGCTTCGGCGGCGGCCAGAGTGGCGTCGCTGGTGGCCAGGCTGCGGTCGGCATCCAGGCTGGACAGGTACGGCGTGCGGCCGCCCTGGTACAACCGGCGGTTCTGCTCGGCGGCCAGCGCGGCCTGCTCCTGCGCGATGCGCAGCGACTGCAGGCGGCGCAGGTCCTGTGCGTAGCGGTCCAGTGCGGTCTGGGTCTCGCGCAGCGCCTGCAGCACGGTGTGGTCGAACTCGGCCAGGGCCGCATCGGCACCAGCCTCGGCGGCGTGGATGCGCGCGTGGGTGCCCGAGGACGGCAGCGTCCACGAGATCAGCGGGCCGATCGACCACTGCTGGGTCATCGGCGTGCCGAAGTCTTCCAGCAGGCCGGCGGCACCGAGCGAGGCCCCCAGGCGGATGTCCGGATACAGCTCGGCGGTGGCCACGCCAATCCGCGCGGTGGCCGAGGCCAGCTTGCGCTCGGCCTGGCGCACGTCCGGGCGACGCTGCAGCAGTGCACGGCCATCACCGACCGGCAGCGGCTGCGCCAGGCTGGGGGCATGTGCACAGTCGATCACACCGGCCGGCAGCTGGCCCGGGGTCTGCCCCAGCAGCGCGGCCAGCGAATAGGCGGCGGCCGAGCGCTGCGCCTGCAGCGGCGGGAGTGCAGCTTCCAGCAGCGCCACCTGGGCATTGGCGCGGGCCAGTTCCGGCGGCGTGCCGCGGCCGGCCGCGATCAGGCGCTCGGTGACCGTGCGGCTGCGCTGCTGCAGCTGCAGCGAATGCTCGGCCACGTGCAGCTCGTGGTTGGCGTGGCAGATTTCCAGATAGCTGTCGGCCACCTGCGCGACCACGCTGACCTGGGCCAGGTCGCGTGCTGCGGCGACCGACTGCTCGTCGGCACGGGCCGCTTCGGCGCCGCGCTTGAGCTTGCCGAACAGGTCGAACTGGTAGCTGACCGCGAACTTGCCATCGGCCAGGTTGATCACCGGCAGCTCGTGTTCCTGCAGGAACGATTCGGCCGACAGCTGCGCGCGGCTGACCCCGGCCTCGGCCTCGTACTCGAAGCCACCGGCGTCCAGCGCCTGTTCGTACACCGCCGCCGCACGACGCAGGTGCGCATCGGCGGCTTTCAGTTCAACGTTGTCGCGCAGCGCCTGGGTGATCAGGCCATCCAGCATCGGGTCGTTGTACAGCGACCACCAGCGGTCGGGCAGTGCCTGGTTGGCGGCCACCTGCGGGTTCTGGGTATCGATGAAGGCCGCATTGGCCTGCGGGCGCTTGAATGCCGAGCCTTCCGGCAGCGCGTAATCGGGGCCAACGGTCCTGCATGCGGCCAGGCTGGCCAGCGCGACGATCAGGCCGAGACGGGGCAGGGCGGCGTTCACAGGCCCGCCTGTGTCGGTGCGGTGCCGGCCTTGTCGTTGTGCGGATGGCGGCTGGTGTCCACGGTCACCGTGGCGGTGCGGCCGGCGATCAGTTCCACGCCCCTGGGTACTTCGTCGATGGCGATGCGCACCGGGATGCGCTGGGCCAGCCGCACCCAGTCGAAGGCCGGGGTCACGTTCGGCAGCAGGGTGCTGCCATTGCTGCGGTAGCGGTCCTCGATGCCGGCGGCGATGCTTTCGACATGGCCACGCAGCGGGGTCGATTCGCCCATCAGGCGGATGTCCACGGCTTGTCCCGGGGCCACGCCACGCAGGCGGGTTTCCTCGAAATAGCCATCGATGCGGAACGAGCCGGTATCCAGCAGCGCCAGCACCGGCTTGCCGGCCACCACGTAGTCGCCCACGCGCATGGTGCGGTCGTTGACCCGGCCATCGGCCGGTGCGCGCACCTCGGTGCGCCCCAGGTTGAGCTCGGCCAGGTCGACCGCCGCCTGTGCGGTGGCCAGCGCGGCCTGTGCGGCCTGCAGCTTGGCGTGGCGTACTTCGGCGTCCTCCGCGGCGACCAGGTCCTGCAGGCTGCGGTCACGGCCGATCTCGCGGCGCAGCTGTGCCACCGAGGCCTGGCGCTCGCCCAGGCTGGCCTTGGCCTGTTCCAGCGCGATGCGGTAACGGGCACGGTCGACCACGAACAGCAGGTCACCCTTCTTCACCGCCTGGTTGTCGGCCACCTGCACTGTTTCCACCAGCCCGGATACGTCCGGCGCCACCTGCACCACGTCGGCGCCGACATGGGCATCGCGGGTCCACGGCTCATCCATGTAATAGACCCACAGCTGGCGCAGCACCAGCAGGGCGACGATCACGGCTGCGCTGGTGAGCAGCACCGGCAGGGTCTTCTTCACGATCTTGTTCACGATTGCATCCAACGCAGGAGGTGGAACAGCAGGCCCAGCACGATCCCGTACAGGGCCAGGTTGAACAGCGCCGGGTGCCATACATGGCGATAGGCGCCGGCACGCTGCAGCAGCGCGTGCAGGCCGCTGTTGACCAGATAGGCCAACAACATCAACCCGAGCAGGGTCGGGACGAACACTCCGTGGAGACTGAATTCACCGGGCATCGGTAGGGGCGAGGTGGGGGAGGGGAGGAACAACGAAACAACAGCAACGGGCAAAAGCCGCTGGCGTGTGCACGGCAGCGGCGGTATTCGGGGGCAGCGGTCTTACGTGATGCGGTCGGCGGCCTCGGCCAGCAGGCGCCATGCCTTCAGCACGGCGTGCAGTTCATCCATGGAAAGCTCGCCGAACACGTCTTGGCGCAGGCCGATCAACTGGTCTTCCAGCTCGCTGACCAGCGCGTGTCCCGCGTCGGTCAGCCACAGCAGGTTGGCGCGGCGGTCGCTGGCGTCGCTCTCGCGGCGGACCAGGTCGCTGGCGCACAGCTTGTCCAGCAGGCGGACCAGGGAAGGCCCTTCCATGCCCAGCTGCTGGGCCAGCGCCACCTGGCGGATGCCACCGCCGGAGCGGCCGATCATCAGCAGGGGCATGGTGCAGGCGGTGGAGATGCCGTAGCTGCCGAGCCGGCTGTCGGCCAGGCGCTGCCACTGCCGCCCTGCGTACAGCAGGCCGGAGCTGAGCTGCATCTGCAGCACGGTGCGCTCGTCGAGGGGTCGGTCCATAAGAGATAGATAGGATACTACTAATTTCATTCCTATCAATGGGTTTTTCTGAATGGGCGGGGTGTAGTGAGGAAAGCGTTGCGCCACGTTGCTACGGGTAGGGCAGCGGGGGCCGGGCGGGGCAGGACACGCCGTGAACCCCCCTCCGGGGTCCGGCCCAGCCGCTGGCGGCTGGGCGTTCGGGCGCTTGCGAGGCATGCCTCGCAAGCAAGCGCCCTCACCCTTGGGGGCTCGGCCGCGGCTTGCTCGTGTGCGCGTCCTGCGCACACGGCAAGACCGGCGTTGGGCGTCCTGCCCAACCCGCCCGAGGCATGCCTCGGGCCCATGCCGCGGACGGTCCTGCCCCGCCCGGCCCCCGCTGCCTTCCCATCCCCCCGCGAGCGCGGTGGGTTGGCTCTTGGAAGCAAGAGCAGAAGCAGTGCGGACCAACGGTCCGCACCCACCAAAGCACAAAACACCACAGCAGCGGCGCGCCGCTTCCGAAGCCATGAACCCCCGCTTTTGCCCCCGCTTTCGGGCGGTCCGGTCGCGCCCGCAGGACACCGCCAGGGAGTGGGAGAGGGGGCTGCGCAGGACCGTTGGCGCCATGGATGGCGCCATCGAGCCCCCATGGACGGGTTTACGGCGTGTCCTGCGCTGCCCCCTCTCCCACTCCAAACCGATAGCAACGACGCGCCAACAACGACCCCCGATGAACCGTCCCAACAGGACGACCCACCCCCCGGTCGGGTACGATGCTCGCCCCCCGTTCGGGACGCTGTACGCAATGAGCAAGAACAACGAAAAGGCCGCCCCGCAGGGCGACGTGACCCAGGACCAGGCCGAGGATGCCGTGCGCACCCTGCTGCGCTGGGCCGGTGAGGACCCGTCCCGTGAAGGCCTGCTGGATACCCCCCGCCGTGTCGCCGAAGCCTATGGCGACTGGTTCAGCGGTTACCGCGACGACCCGCGCGCCTACATGGAGCGGACCTTCGAGGAAGTGGCCGGCTACGACGAGCTGATCGTCCTGCGCGACATCGAGTACGAAAGCCACTGCGAGCACCACATGGCCCCGATCATCGGCCGCGTGCACGTCGGCTACCTGCCGGCCGGCAAGGTGGTGGGCATCAGCAAGCTGGCCCGCGTCGTCGAAGCCTACGCCCGCCGTTTCCAGGTGCAGGAGAAGATGACCGCGCAGATCGCCCAGTGCATCCAGGATGTGCTGCAGCCGATCGGCGTCGGCGTGGTCGTCGAAGGCGCCCACGAATGCATGACCACCCGCGGCATCCACAAGCGCGGCGTCAGCATGGTCACCTCGAAGATGCTGGGCAGCTTCCGCGACGACGCGCGGACCCGCGCCGAGTTCCTGCGCTTCATCGAAGTGGGCGGCAAGCGCTGAGCCGCTTGCCCGCACCCCGCCGGCCCTTGGTGGCCGGCATGCCCACGGCTGCCCGCACGGCCGCCGTGCGCGGCTGCTCGTCCCCGCCAGCCCTCATGACTCCTTTCGCTGCATGAAGCATCGCGAACGCATCTCCCGTTACCGCCATCTGCGCGAACAGCCCCAGTGGAAGCTGCTCGCCGCCGACCACGCTCCGGAAATCATCGGCCTGCTGCAGGGGCTGCTGATGGACGGCGAGCGCACGCTGTCGTCGTCGGTGCTCAACGAGCGCCTGCAACGTGCGCTGGACCAGCTCAACGGCGACGAACTGTCGCGCGACCTGCCGCGTACCGCGCAGGCTTACATCGCGCACTGGCTGGCCCAGGGTTGGCTGGAACGCCGTTTGCCCGAAGGCGCAGACCAGGAGCAGTACGAGCTGTCGACCGCGGCACTGCAGGCGATCCGCTTCGCCGATGGCCTCGAGCAGGCCCGCGTGGCCGCCACCGAAAGCCGGCTGGCGCTGGTCATCGAACAGCTCTCGCAGCTGGCCGCGCAGACCGAGTCCGATCCGGATGCGCGCCTGTCGGCGCTGCGCGACGAGCGCGACCGCATCGACGCCGAGATCGCCCGCGTCGGCGCTGGCCGCGTGATCGCGCTGGATGGCAAGCGCGCGCTGGAACGTGCGCGCCAGATCATCGGCCTGGCCGACGAGCTGACCGAGGACTTCCGCCGCGTGCGCGACGACTTCGAGCAGCTCAACCGCGATTTCCGCGAACGCATCATCGACGATGAGGGTGAGCGCGGCGACGTGCTGTCGCAGCTGTTCGAAGGCGTGGATGTGATCGGCGAGAGCGATGCCGGCCGCAGCTTCCAGGCGTTCTGGCGCCTGCTCAACGACGCCGAACAGAGCGCACAGCTTGATGCTGCGCTGGAAGCGGTGCTGGCGCGTGGCTTTGCGCGCCGCCTGGACCGCAACGAGCGCAACTTCCTGCGTGGCTTCACCAGCACCATGCTCGAGCGCGGTGGCCAGGTACACGATGTGCTGCAGAACTTCGCGCGCAGCCTGCGCGGCTTCGTGCAGAGCCGTGGCTACCTGGAACAGCGCCGCCTCAACCAGCTGCTGAAGCAGGCGCAGTCCGAAGCACTGGCCCTGCGCGACGAGTTCCCCGCACAGCGCGGCATCGGCCGTGACCTGCAGCTGACCACCAGCCGCCTGCGCTCGTGGTCGCAGTGGAGGCTGCACGATCCACGCAGTGCCCAGGTCGATGGCAACGTCGAGTACAACGACGCGGCCGCGATCAGCCTGGAAAGCGTCGGCGATCTGGTCGCTTCGTCCGAAATCGACTTCCGCACCCTGCGCCGTGACCTGCACGACCTGCTCGATGCACAGCCGCGGCTCAGCATCGCCCAGGCCCTGTCGCAGCGCGAGGCGCCGCAGGGTCTTGGCAGCGTCATCGGCTATCTGTCGCTGGGCACGCGCTTCGGCAACGTGGTCGCCGGCGAGCAGGAGCTTGCCGAATGGCGTGGTGGCGACGGCCAGATCCGTCGCGCCCGCATCCCGCTGGTTTGGTTTACCCAGGAGAGACGCCATGAGCTGGCATGAAGATCCCATCGACGCAGCGCAGGCCGACGTGGCGGAAGACGCCTACGAAGCCGAGCCGGTGGCGGCCGTGGCGCAGCCCCGCCGTGGCAACGACGTGTACTACCTCGGCGATACCGGGCGCCTGCCGCTGGATGCACGCCGCGCGCTGTGCCAGCTGCTGATCGGCCCCAGCATCGACCAGCTGCGCCACGCCAAGCTGTGGCCGGCGCTGATCCGCAGCGAGGCGGCCATCCGCTCGTCGCTGGCGGACCTGTTCCTGGAACTGGTGCTCGACCGTGACAGCGGCGTGGCGTTCACCCGCCAGGCCGATACCGAAGACGTGGATGCGCCGGTGCTGCTGCGCACCTCGCCGCTGACCTTCATCGATTCGGTGCTGCTGCTGTATCTGCGCCAGCAGCTGGCCGAGGCCGATGCGCGCGGCAACCGCGCGGTGGTCGCCGACGCCGAGATGGCCGAAGCGCTGGCCATCTACGAAAAAAACCTGTCCACCGACCGCGCCGGCTTCAACCGCCGCGTTGCTTCGGCAGTGCAGAAGATGAAGGACAACCACATCCTGACCCGCCTCAGCGGCCAGGAAGACCGCCACGAAGTCTCGCCGGCGCTGAAGCTGCTGTTCTCCGCCGAAGACGTGTCCCAGCTTTCGGCGGTGTACCGCCAGCTGCGCGAAACCCCGGCCGCCGAGGCCTGAGAGACCCGACCATCGCATGGCTATCTCCAAGCACACTCCCGCACTGTTCAACGAAGGCCTGCCGGACCCGCGCCTGCAGCAGTTCCGCATGCGCCGCCTGCAGGTGCACAACTGGGGCACCTTCAACGGCCTGACCGAAGTGCCGATCGCCGAGCGCGGCTTCCTGTTCGTCGGCCGTTCCGGCTCGGGCAAGTCGACCCTGCTCGATGCCATGTCCGCGCTGCTGACGCCGCCGGCCATCGTCGACTTCAACGCCGCCGCGCGTGAAGCCGAGCGCAGCGGCCGCGACCGCAACCTGGTGTCCTACGTGCGTGGCGCGTGGGCTGACCAGCAGGACAGCGGCACCGGCGAAATCGCTACCCAGTACCTGCGCAAGGGCGCGACCTGGACCGCACTGGTGCTGGAGTACCGCGCCGGCGATGGCCGCGTGGTCAGCCTGGTGCGCCTGCTGTGGATCTCCGGCAACGGCACCTCGGCCGGCGACGTGCGCAAGCACTACATGATCGCCGAGCGTCCGTTCGACATCGCCAAGGATCTCGGCGGCTTCGACCTGGACCTGCGCAAGCTCAAGCAGAAGCTGTCCGACCTGCACCACTTCGACACCTTCTCCGGCTACGCCGAGCGCTTCCGCGACCTGCTCGGCATCGACAACGAGATGGCACTGCGCCTGCTGCACAAGACGCAGTCGGCGAAGAACCTGGGTGACCTCAACGTCTTCCTGCGCGACTTCATGCTCGACACGCCGAAGACCTTCGACGCCGCCGAGCGCCTGGTCAGCGACTTCGCCGAGCTGGATGGCGCGCACCAGGCCGTGGTCACCGCGCGCCGCCAGGTGGAAACCCTGCTGCCGGCACGCGCCTACTACAACGACCTGAAGGAAATGCACCGCCAGCGCGGCGACGACGAAGCACTGAAGCTCGGCGTCGACAGCTTCCGCGAAAGCCGCCGCCAGGCGCTGATCGAAGCGCGCCTGCGCGAGATGGACGTGCGTGACCGTGGCCTGCTCGGCGAAGAGGCCCAGCGCCGCGCCGCGCTCGACAACCACACCGAGCGCCTGGCCGAACTGGAACTGCAGCGCCGCCAGCAGGGCGGTGAGCGCATCGAGGAACTGGAACGCGAGCAGGGCCGCGCCGAAGCCGAGCGCGACCGGCGCAAGGCCAAGCGTGACCAGGCCCAGGAAGCGGCACAGCAGCTGCAGGCCGAACTGCCCGACGATGCCCATGGTTTCGCCGAGCTGGTCGAGCGCGCGCAGAACGAACTGCAGGACCGCCAGCGTGCCTCGGCGGCACTGGACGATGCGATCAGCGATCGCCTCGGCGGCAAGCGCGATGACGAGCGCCGCTTCGGTGAAGTGCGCAGCGAACTCGAAGCGATGCAGCGCACGCCGTCCAACATTCCGGCGCCGATGCAGAAGCTTCGCGCGCGCCTGGCCGAGGAAACCGGCATCGCCGAAGCGGCGCTGCCCTTCGTCGGCGAGCTGATCCAGGTCCGCTCGGAAGAGCAGGGCTGGCAGGGCGCCATCGAACGTGTGCTGGGCGGCTTCGCGCTGTCGCTGCTGGTCGATGACAAGCACTACAACGACGTCGCCGAGTGGGTGAACCGTACCCACCTGGGCATGCGCTTCACCTACTACCGCGTGCGCCGCAACGATGATGCGTTCGCGCGCGAGCCGTCGGCGAAGTCGCTGCTGCACAAGCTGGAGCTGCGCGAGCATGTGTTCGAAAGCTGGCTGCGGCGCGAGCTCGGCAAGCGCTTCGACTACGAGTGCGTGGATGCCAAGCAGCTGCGCAACGTCGACCGCGGCATCACCCGCGAAGGCCAGGTCAAGCATCCGGGCGACCGTTTCGAGAAGGACGACCGCAGTGCGGTGGGCGACCGCCGCCGCTGGATCCTCGGCTTCAACAACCACGACAAGGTGGGCGCCTTCGAGCGCGAGGCGCAGGAACTGGCCAAGCGCATCGCCAGCTGCGAGACCGACATCGCACGCTTGCGCGGCCAGCGCGACCGCGACAACGAGCGCCGCCTGGCCTGCCACGAACTGGTCAGCATCAGCTGGAACGAGATCGACATCGCCGCTCCGCAGCAGCGCCTGAGCGACATCGAGGCCACCCTGCGCGACCTGCGCGAAGGCAATGCCGATCTGGCCAAGCTGGCCAAGCAGATCGACGCCGTGCGCGCCGACATCGAGCAGTCCCGCCGCACCTATGAGGACGTCCGCGTCGAGCGCGGCCAGCTGGTCAAGGAGCGCGATCGCCTCGACCGCGCCCGCCAGCAGAGCCGTGCGCTGGTGCTGCCGAGCCTGGCCCAGGAGCAGGAAGCCGGCCTCGCCGAGCGCCTGCAGGAGCAGGGCCCGCTCAGCCTGGAAACGCTGGAAGCGCACATGCGCCAGGTCAGCAACGCGCTGAACGAGCAGCTGTCGTCCTCGCAGCAGGACCTCAACCGCATCGAGAACCAGCTGATCGGCTGCTTCCGTCGCTTCATCCAGCAGTGGCCGGAGGAATCGGGCGACTTCACAGTATCGGTGGCCTCGGCCGAAGACTTCCTCGCCCGCCTCGAACGCCTGGAGCGCGACGGCCTGCCGCAGCACGAAGAGCGCTTCTTCGATCTGCTGCAGAACCAGAGCAAGAACAACCTGCTGGCCCTGCAGCGCCACAGTGCAGAGGCCCGCAAGTCGATCGGCCAGCGCCTGGACGAAGTGAACGCCAGCCTGGAGCAGGTGCCGTTCAACCGTGGCACGCTGCTGACCATCGAACTGAGCGACCGCCGCCTGCCGGAAGTCGGCGAGTTCCACCTGCAGCTGCGCGAGGTGCTGTCGCAGCAGCAGACCGAGCAGCGCGAGCTGGCCGAATCGCAGTTCACCGTGCTGCGCCAGCTGGTCAACCGCCTGGGTTCGCAGGAAGGCGAGGACAAGCGTTGGCGCGAGCTGGTGCTGGACGTGCGCATGCACGTGGAGTTCATCGGCGTCGAGCTGGATGCGGAAACGCGCCAGCAGGTCGAGATCTACCGCAGCGGTGCCGGCAAGTCCGGTGGCCAGCGCCAGAAACTGGCCACCACCTGCCTGGCTGCGGCACTGCGCTACCAGCTCGGCGGCGCCGACAGCCAGCTGCCCAGCTACGCCGCGGTCGTGCTCGACGAAGCCTTCGACAAGGCCGACAACGAGTTCACCGCGCTGGCGATGAACATCTTCGACAACTTCGGCTTCCAGATGGTGGTCGCCACCCCGCTGAAGTCGGTGATGACGCTGGAGCCGTTCATCGGTGGCGCCTGCTTCGTCGAAATCAGCGGCCGCCACGACTCCGGCGTGCTGCTGATCGAGTACGACGAAGAAGGCAAGCGCCTGAAGCTGCCCGAGCGCAGCCGCCAGCAGGCCAACGAACCGGAAGAAGCCGAGGCCTGACCGCCTCGGTCCAGCGACCTGTAGAGCCGAGCCATGCTCGGCTGCTCTTCGCGCTCGGAAACAGTGTGCCGACCAAGGTTGGCACCTACCGGAAGTCGCTCTGCTCTTGCCCTTGCTCCCAGCTTCCGCGCTCGCGCAGAGGCCGGGTAGCGGTTGGGTGAGGGGGCATGGCAGGACCGCGAGCGCCATGGATGGCGCTCACGAGCCCCCATGGACGGGTTCACGGCGTGTCCTGCCATGCCCCCTCATATGGGAGTCAGGCGCCAGCGACGCGGTGGATCACGCTCCGCGCAACGTATCCCACGCCATCCGCGCGATCAGCACCACCACCAGCCCCACGAACAGCTTGCGGATGAACGGCGTGCCGCCCTTCAGCGCCAACCGCGTGCCCACCACCGAACCGATGATGTTGGCCGCCGCCATCGGCAGCGCGAACAGCCACAGGATGTTGCCGGTCGGCACGAAGAACGAGATCGCCGCCACATTGGTCGCCAGGTTCACCACCTTCGACGCGGCCGACGCGCGCAGAAAATCCAGGCCGAAAAAGCGCACGAACAGGAAGATCAGGAAGCTGCCGGTGCCCGGCCCGAAGAAACCATCGTAGAAGCCGATCGCCGCACCAATGGCCAGTGCGATGGTCAGCTCGCGGCGGCCGATCTCCTGCGGCCGGTGCAGCGCGCCGAAGTCCTTTTTCCACAACGTGTAGGCCAGCATCGCGATCAGCAGCACCAGCACCAGTGGGCGCACCGCGTCCTTGGGCAGCAGGCTCACCGCGGTGGCCCCGGCGAAGGAGAAGATGAAGGCGGTGCCGGCCGCGAACAGCACCGGCTTCCACGGGAAGCGCACGTTGCGCGCATAGCGCCAGGCAGCCGCACCGGTGCCGAACATCGAACTGAACTTGTTGGTACCGAACAGCATCGCCGGCGTCTGCTGCGGCAGCACCGTGAACAGGCCGGGCAGCTGCACCAGGCCACCGCCACCCACGGCGGCATCCACAAGACCGGCGATGAAGGCGATCACCACCAGCCACCACAACTCAGGGGGAACCAGTTCCAGCACGGCGATCAATCAAGGTGGGGGCGCGACAGCATACGCCTGTCCTGCTTCAGCTGGCCCGTGCCGCGCGTGGATCAATCCGCGCAACCCGGCGACAATGCCGGCATGAGCCGAAAACCCGCCGATCCCTGTCCCTGTGGCCTTCCCGCCGACTATGCAGCCTGCTGCGGCCGTTTCCACGCCGGCGAAGCCGCGCCCGATGCCGAGCGCCTGATGCGTTCGCGCTATAGCGCCTACGTGCGCGGTCTGGCTGACTACCTGCGCCAGAGCTGGCATCCGGACACGCGTCCGGCCGAGTTGTCGCTGGATGATGCGCCCGGCCAGCGTACCCATTGGCTGGGCCTGACCGTGCACGAGCACACCGTCACCGGTGCTGACAGCGCCGATGTCCGCTTCACCGCGCGCTATCGCGTCGGCGGCGGCAGTGCGGTCAAGATGACCGAGCACAGCCGCTTCCAGCGCATCGACGGCCGCTGGTACTACCTCGACGCGGTCTGAGCCCTACACGCTGCGCGCAGCCAGCACGCGCTGGCCGCCGTGCGCGTGCACCTGGTTGCGGCCGCCGTCCTTGGCCACATACAGGGCCTGGTCGGCGGCCTTGACCACTGCCATCGGGCGCGGATCCACATGGCTGTCGGCCAGGCCGATGCTCACCGTCACCTGTACCACCTGGCCGCTGCCACCGCGTCCGCGCTGCTGGCGGCCGGCTTCGTCATCGCGGCTGCGGGTGCTGCGGTCGCGCAGCTGCATGCGGGTCTCCTCGATGCTCTGCCGCAGCGCCTCCACGGCATCCATGCAGGCCGCCGCAGGGCGGTCCAGGAACACCACCGCGAACTCCTCACCGCCATAGCGGAATGCACGGCCACCGTCGCCCACCCGCGCCAGCCGCGAGGCCACCAGGCGCAGTACATCGTCTCCGGTGTCGTGGCCATGGGTGTCGTTGAATGACTTGAAGTGGTCCACGTCCACCATCGCGATGCTGTAGGTGCCGCGTGCCCGCTGCAGGGTCTCGTTGAATGCCCGTCGCCCCGGCAGGCCGGTCAACTCATCGCGGAAGGCCATGTGGAAGGACTCCTGCAGCATCGCGCCCAGCATCAGCAGCAGGGCGGCGCTGCTCAGCGCCGGCAGCAGCACCGGCTGCAGGAAGATCCGCGGCAGCATCCACCACAGGCACAGCAGGGCCAGCAGCATCGCCGTGTGCAGTGGCCGAGGATGCCGCCACGCCTGCCAGCCCAACGCTGCGGTCGCCAGCAGGAACAGCAGCGCCGGCAGCTGCGCCAGCGCGTTCCAGTCGGCGGGAATCCAGGCCCAGTGACGGTTCGACAGCAGATCGTGCATGCCGCGCGGCTGCTGTGTGGCTAGCAGCAGGAAGATCATCACCGCGGTGCCGATGGCAATACCGCGCAGCAGCAGGTCCTGGCGCCGCCGTCCGCGCTCCGGCCACAACGCAAGGCCGGCAGACAACAGCGGCAACCAGGCCGAGATGGCGTGGAAGCGCAGCGGTGTCAGCGTGGTGACATGGCCATTGCGCAGGTAGCCAGCGACGTCCTGGTGCAGCAGCGCGAACGTCACCGCCACAACCATCAGCAGGCACAACGTGCGCACCTGGTGGTAGAGCAGGGCCAGGCCGGCACCGAGGCAGGCCAGCAGCCAGGGCAGGATGCGCTGCGCCGGGCTGGCCACGTCTGCGGTATCCAATGCGGTCCACACCACCACGGCAACCAGCACGGCAGGCAGCACGAACAGGTAATGCGCAGGCTGGCGGAGCGGATGCAGGGGCAAGCAGGAATTCCAGCGCGGTGACGACGCGGCCGCAGCATTGCCGTTAGCGGCGTTCGTGGTGGCTTCTTGAATGCGGCAGGCTCATCCATGTGAACGAAGTGACGCCGAACCATGACGTCGCACTCACCGTCCAGCGCCGATGCTGCCCACATGGACAGCGTACCCGCCGCCGTCGCTGCCCCGCAGCACGATCTCGCCCGCCAGTTCGCCCATGTACGGACGCGCAGCCTGCAGCTGGCCGCGCCGCTCAGCGCCGAGGACGCCATGCTGCAGAGCATGGCTGACGCCAGCCCGAGCAAATGGCACCTGGCCCACACCACCTGGTTCTTCGAACGCTTCGTGCTGGCGGGTTTCGGCACCGCGCCAGCGCATGACCCGGGCTGGGACTACCTGTTCAACAGCTACTACAAGAGCATCGGCCCGGCGCATGCGCGGCCACAGCGCGGGTTGCTGTCGCGGCCGTCGCTGCAGCAGGTGCGCGACTACCGCCAGCAGGTCGATGCGCAGGTGCAATCGCGGTTGGCGGCGGGCGATCTCGATGAACAGGCACTGCAGCATCTGCAGCTGGGCCTGCAGCACGAGCAGCAGCACCAGGAACTGCTGCTCACCGACATCAAGCATGCGTTCTGGTGCAACCCGCTGCAGCCCACCTACCGCGAGGACCTGCAGCCTGCCACCAGCGCTGCCAGTGCGCAGGGCTGGATCGAATCACCCGAGCGCATCGTCACCGTCGGCGCCGCGGCATGGCCGCAGCAGGCCGCGTTCGCCTACGACAACGAATCGCCAGCGCACCGCGTGCTGCTCCCCGCGCACGCATTGGCCGAGCGTCCCGTCAGCAATGCCGAGTATCGGGCCTTCATCGACGCCGGCGGCTACCGTGAACCGCGCTGGTGGCTCAGCGAAGGCTGGGCGCTGCGCGAAGCCGAGGGCTGGCAGCACCCGCTGTACTGGGATGACGCCCTGCAGCGCGAGTACACCCTGGGCGGTTGGCGCGAACTGGATCCGCACGCGCCGGTCTGCCACCTCAGCTACTACGAGGCCGATGCCTGCGCCCGCTGGTCCGGCGCGCGCCTGCCCAGCGAGTACGAATGGGAAGCCGCCGCTGCGTCGCAGCCGCTGCGCGGACATTTCGCCGATGACGACCGGCTGCACCCGCTGGTAGCGCAGGGCAGTGGAATACGGCAGCTGTTCGGCGATGTCTGGGAGTGGACCCACAGCGCGTATGGCGCCTATCCGGGCTTCCGTCCCTTCGCCGGCAACCTCGGTGAGTACAACGGCAAGTTCATGTGCGGGCAGTGGGTGCTGCGTGGCGGCAGCTGCGCGACACCCCGCGGCCATGTGCGCGCCAGCTACCGCAACTTCTTCATGCCGCAGGCGCGCTGGCAGTTCTCCGGGCTGCGCCTGGCCAGGGACCTCACATGAGCACCGTGCATGACGCGCTGCAGGCATTGACCGATCTCACCCCCGGGCGGCAGCAGATCCTCTCCGACGTAGTGGCCGGACTCTCACGTACGCCGCGCCAGCTGCCGTCCAAGTACTTCTACGATGCGCGTGGCTCGCGACTGTTCGAGCAGATCACGCAGACCCCCGAGTACTACCCCACGCGCACCGAGCTGGCCCTGCTGAAGAGCGTGCTGCCGGACATCGCCCGCAGCGTTGGCCCGCGTCTGCACGTGGTGGAGCTGGGCAGCGGCAGCGGACGCAAGACCGCGCTGCTGCTGGCCGCACTTCACGACCCGGTGGCCTATACGCCGATTGAAATCTCGCGGGCCGCGCTGCTGTCCAGCATCGATCATCTGGCGCCGGCGTTGCCGGAGGTGGAGATGCTGCCGGTCTGTGCCGACTTCACCCGCCCCGTCGCCGTTCCCATGCCCGAGCGCGAACCCGCGCGACGGCTGCTGTTCTTCCCCGGTTCCACGCTGGGCAACTTTGAAGGCGAAGACGCGGTCGCACTGCTGCGGGCGATGCGCCAGACGATGGGCCGCGACGGCCTGGCCCTGGTCGGCATCGATCTGCACAAGGACCCGGCTCTGATCGAAGCGGCCTACAACGACGCGCAGGGCGTCACCGCCGCGTTCACTCTCAACCTGCTGGCCCGGCTCAATCGCGAGATCGGCAGCGACTTCGACCTCGACGGCTTCCACCACCGTGCCTGCTACAGCACCGCGCGGCTGCGCATCGAAACCGATCTGGTCAGCCGCTGGGCGCAGGATGTGCATCTGGACGGCCGCACCTTCCACTTCGCCGCCGACGAACCAATCCGTGTGGAGTACAGCCACAAGTACACCGACGACAACTTCGAGGCGCTGCTGCAGCAGGCGGGCCTGCAGGTCACGCAGCGCTGGAATGCCGACAGTCCCGCCTACGGCCTGCGCCTGCTGCGTGCCATCTAGGGCGGCCGGCCAGCCGGTACCCCTTCAGGTTCTGCAGCACCGCTACCCCTAAGATGGCCGTGCAACGGCAACACGGAGGACGCCATGCCCATTCTGACCACCCTCGGCCTGGCGGCCGCTCTCGCCTCGCCCCCCGCGCTGCCTGCAGCACCGGATGCCAGCGTCGATCCGGCCTTCAGCCGCTGCCTTTCGGGCCTGCAGGCCACGGCCGCCAGCCAGGGCATCAGCGCCGAGCGCTTCAACGAAATCACCGCCGGCCTCACCCCGGACCTCAGCGTGCTCAGCCTGCTCGACGCGCAGCCGGAATTCACCACGCCGATCTGGGACTACCTGGCCGCGCTGGTCGATCGCCAGCGCGTGGCTGATGGTCGCGCCATGCTGCAGCAACATCGCGATCTGCTTGATCGCGTCTCCGCGCAGTATGGCGTCGATCCGGCCACCATCGTCGCGGTCTGGGGGGTGGAGAGCGACTATGGCCGCGTATTCGGCAAACGCCCGCTGCTGCAGTCGCTGGCCACGCTGTCCTGTGCCGGCCGCCGCCAACCCTTCTTCCGCGGTGAATTGCTGGCACTGCTCAAGCTGATCGACCGCGGCGACCTGCAGGCACAGGGGCTCACCGGTTCCTGGGCCGGTGCCTTCGGGCATACGCAGTTCATGCCCAGCACCTACGCACGCATCGCCGTGGACGGTGATGGCGATGGCCGCCGCGATCTGGTCGGCAGCATTCCTGACGCGCTGGCCTCCACCGCCAACTATCTGAAGCGTGCCGGTTGGCGCAGTGGCGAACCGTGGGGCATGGAAGTCCGTGTTCCCGCCGGCTTCAACGCCAGCCAGGCCGGCCGCACCCAGCGTCGCGCCCTGGCCGACTGGCGTGCGCAGGGCGTGACTGCGCTGGATGGCAGCGTGTTGGCTCCGGCCAACCTGCCGGCGGATGCGCGCGCCGCGCTGCTGCTGCCGGCCGGCAACAAGGGCCCGGCATTGCTGGTGTTCCGCAACTACGACGCGATCTACAGCTACAACGCCGCCGAAAGCTATGCGCTGGCGATCGCGACGCTGGCTGACCAATTGCGTGGCGGCAACGGGTTGGCCACCGCCTGGCCGACCGATGACCCGGGCCTGGGCCGCGATGAGCGCCGCCAGCTGCAGACCCTGCTGCTGGCCCGCGGCCACGATATCGGTGCCGCCGACGGCATGATCGGTACCGCCACGCGCCGCGCGATCCAGGCCGAGCAGCAGCGCCTGGGCTGGAGCGAGGTGGACGGCCGCGCAGGCCAGCGCATCCTGCGCACGCTGCAGGAAGAGGCGACCGCCATCGCACCCGCTGCGCAGAAGGCCTTGCCCCAGGCACGCTGACCGCGACATCATCGCCGCGGTCTTCAAGGAGCGTCATCGCATGCAGTCGGATCCGGACATCAGCAGCGGCCTGTATCACGGGCTGGAGGCCTGGCACGTGCGCACCCCCAGCGCGACGGCGGTCATCAGCGTGTTCGGCGGACAGCTGCTGTCGTTCATTCCCGATGGGCAGCCCGATGTACTGTGGCTTTCGCCCACGCGCGCCGAGCTGCCCACGCCCATCCGCGGTGGCGTCCCGGTGTGCTGGCCGTGGTTCGGCCGCCAGGGCCAGAACAATGATGTGCCCGCGCATGGCCTGGTGCGCACCGCGCGTTGGGAGCTTCTGCAGGCCAGCCAGAGCGATGACGGTGAGGTCGAGCTGCAGTTGGCACCTGCACCCTGCGCCGATCCCGGCCTGCGCCTGCAGATGCAGTTGCGCATCGGCCGCCAGCTGCGTCAGCAGCTCGTCACCGAGAACACCGGAACCTCGCCGGTGACCTTCACCCAGGCCCTGCACAGCTATTTCCGGGTGGGCGATGCCAACCAGGTCGAGGTCGAGGGCCTTGATGGCCTGCAGTACCTGGACAAGTACGAGGACTATGCGCAGCTTCGCCTGCAACAGGGACCGTGGTCATTGCGCGATCCGCGTGACCCCGGTCGCAGCGATCGCATCTATACCGGTGCCGGCGGCCATTACGTGCTGCGTGATCCCGTACTGCAGCGGCGGATCGAGATCCGCAGCGAAGGCAGCCAGACGCTGGTGGCCTGGAATCCCGGTGCGGAGGCGGCAGCGAAAATGGCCGATGTCGGCGATGGCTGGCACGATTACGTTTGCCTGGAAGTGGCCAACGCAGGCCCGGAGCAGATTACGCTTGCGCCGGGTGAGCGCCATCAGCTGGTGCAGACCCTGGCCAGTACCGGGCTGTAGGCGCTGGCAGCGGTTTCAGTTTGTCGATGCAGTAGCAAGGACGGAAAACATGCAGGAAGCACAATGGTGGTACGCCAATGGCAGGCAGAGCAGTGGGCCGGTGGATCTGGCCGGTCTTCGCCAGCTGCAGCGGGAAGGGACGGTCACGGCGCGAACGCTGCTCTGGTGCGAGGGCATGCCCTCGTGGCGGCCGTTGGCGGAGCTGGATCAGGCCTCAACGCAGGTCGAGGTGGCTCCGGTCCTGGATATCGACGCAGCGCCTGCGGCCGAGGGCATTGCGCCGAGCGTCGGCGATCCGTCCGACCCCTATCGTGCGCCGGTCGCTGCACCGGGTGTGGCTGCGGCTGCCGGGCTGGAGGGCGAGATGGCCTTGTACGCCAGCGTGGTCGGTGGCAACTTCCCGATCTATCGCCAGCGCTGGCGGCTGGATCAGGGCATCGCCACGGGCAGTGGCACCTGGCACTGGCCGGCATTCCTGCTCGGCCTGATCTGGATGATGTACCGCAAGATGTACCGCCTGGCGGCGATGTGGGCTGGCCTGCTGCTGCTGATCAGCGTGGTCGAGACCTTGCTGGATGTGCCGGATGGCCTGTCACTGGTCATCACCTTCGCGCTCAGCATCACCACCGGCATCTTCGGCAACAGCTGGTACCTGGCACACTGCCAGCGACTGATCGCCCAGGCCCGTGCCGTCACCGGCGGCGATGACGCACGGCTGCGCAGCGAGCTGACCGCGCGCGGCGGCACCAGCGTGGTCGCCACACTGATCGCCATCGTCATCGCGGTGGTGCTGAGCACCGTCGGCGCCGCATTGGCGGGGTAGGGCAGGTCAGCGTCCCTGGCGGGGCCGCAGCACCAGCAGGCACAGCGCACCGGCCACCAGGCCCCAGAACGCCGAGCCGATGCCGGCCAGTGAGACGCCCGAGGCGGTCACCAGGAAGGTGACCAGTGCCGCCTCGCGGTCCCGCTCTACTGCCAGCGCACTGGCCAGGCTGTTGGCGATGGTGCCGAACAGCGCAATACCGGCCACGCAGGCCACCAGCTCTTTCGGGAACGCCGCGAACAGTGCGGCCACGGTGGCACCGAACAGTCCGATGACGATATAGAAGGCACCTGCCGCCATGGCGGCGGTATAGCGTCGTGCCGGGTCCTCATGGGCATCACGGCCCATGCAGATCGCGGCGGTGATTGCCGCCAGGTTCAGCGCGTACGCACCGAACGGCGCCAGTAGTGTATTGACCACACCGATCCAGCCGATCAGCGGCGACACCGGGGCGTCGTAGCCGGATGCCCGCATCACCGCCACGCCCGGAATGTTCTGCGAGGCCATGGTGACCACGAACAGGGGCAGGGCGATGCCGGCCACCGCGGTCCAGGACAGGGATGGGGTCACCCATTGCGGTACCGCCAGTTGCAGCTGCACCTGCTGTGCGTGCAGCAGGCCACGGCTGGCCGCAACCGCGATGCCGACCAGCAGGGTGGCGATGACCGCATAGCGCGGGAACAGGCGGCGTCCGGTCAGCCACGTGGCGAACATGGCCAGCGCCAGTACCAGCTGGGTGTTCATGGCCACGAACACGTCCAGACCGAAGCGCAGCAGCACCCCGGCCAGCATGCCGGCGGCCAGCGCCATCGGCACCCGTTGCATCAACCGGGCGAAGATGCCGGAGAAGCCAGCCAGCATGCCCAGAACCGCAGCGAGCAGGAATGCACCGGTGGCCTCGGAAAGAGATGCGCCGCCGGCACCGACCACCAGCATCGCCGCGCCCGGTGTCGACCATGCGGTCACCACCGGTACCCGATAGCGCAGTGACAGCCCGATGCAGGTGACACCCATGCCCAGTCCCAGTGCCCACATCCATGAGGCGATCTGCGCCTGGTTGGCACCGACAGCTTGTGCAGCCTGGAACACGATGACGGCCGAACTGGCGAAGCCGACCAGCACAGTAATGAAGCCGGCAACGAGGGCCGGTACTGAAAGGTCGCGCCACCACGCTTGCCGCACCTGCATGTTCATTGCCGTCTCTCCACTGTGCATCCGTGCATTGATAGCCCTTGTGGCGTTGACCGCGCAACGCGCGGTCAACGCCACAGTGATCTTCGAGCGTATGTCATGCGTGACGTTGCCTTGGTTCTGTCATCACCCTGCAAAAAAATGCTTGACGAAATCTGCAGGATCTCTAGAATTCGCTCCCTTGCTGCAGCGCACCGCTTCTTCGGAAACGGCACGCAAACAGCAACGCCACCACCGACGAACGAGATGATCGAACGAAGGTGTTGACGGACTCGAAAAGTCCGGCATAATAGGCGGCTCGCAACGACGAAAGGCCTTCGGGTCCAACGACGAAGCAGCATCGGCAACAACGTCCACCCCGGTGAGACGGCCTTGAAAAAAGGTGTTGACGAAGCGGAAAGGCCGGCT
>NZ_JAOECR010000070.1:0-19754 GCF_029836955.1 Stenotrophomonas sp. GD04054
GGCTTTTCGCGCGGCGCATCCGAAGACCAGTCGAGCGTAGGCCCGGCTCTACAAGGTTCAGGGTTCGGTATACCCCGCACAATCCGGCAGCGCCTGGTCGGGGTGGAATACCCCATCGCTGAAGCGGAACAGCCGCGTGTAGGTGCACGCCGGGTCCTGCTCGGTGCGCAGATCCTGCTTCTTCAACGGCCCCTTGGCCAGCGAATCCTCGAAGCGCGAAACACCGGCCGGGAACCGGGTCGCCACGGCCTGGTAGCGCAGCACCGGCATGCCCTCGGCGACCGTATCCAGCGCCAGCTTCGCCGAGAAGCCGTATTCGTCATGGCAGGCACCTGCGCGCTGCTTGATGTCCTGTTCGCTGAAACAGGCGCGGATCATCGCATTGCCCAGCCATGGCACGGTCAACACGTCGTCGTCCACCTGGATGTCGTCCTGCAGGTGGCGCACGCGTGCCAGTTGCAGCGTGGACGCGTCGGCACCTCCACCGGAGTACATGGCGCTGAACGTGACGATGCCACCCACCAGCACATTCTGGCGGGCGCGCTGCTGCGGGTCGGTCACCGGTTCATCGCTGCCCACGCCAGGTGCCAGCCGCACGATCCACGGCCACAGCGACAGCTCGCTTTCCTGCGGCACGTCGATGCTGACGTGGTAGGTGTGTGGCGTGCCCTGGCCCGGTTCCTTCTCAAGTACTTCCAGCACGGTCGGCCGGTCACCATCTTTGGCAACCGGCTGCACGCGCACGCACCAGTTGCCGTCCCGCGTGCACTCGTAGAGCCCCGCCGGCCCCGTCTCATGGGCGATCAGCACCTGCCCCAACGGCTCCATCACGTTGCCCGCAGCGTCACGCTGCTGCGGCAGGATCGAGCCCTGCGTCAGCGCCAGCATCGGGGTGGCCAGCAGTGCAACGCACACGGTCGTGCAGGCAAGGACGGGGGGCATGGATGAGATTCCTGCTCGTGGAATCAAGATGGTAGCGCAGGAATAACGGAACGATCGCGACCAGCCCGGTCAACCGGAACCCAAGCTGCACACTACCTGTCAGAACGGCGCTCCCAACTACGCCCCTCCAGCAGTACGGAGAATGGCCGGGGGAGCGAAGCCGTCATCAGTTGACGACTCGAGATTCTCACCATCCCAGCTTGCCTGAGTGATCCACTCCACAGCCTTCTCAGTGAAGTCAGCGAAAGTGGGAGCAAGAAGGTACTTGGTGTCTTCATCCGCACCAAAGGCAATCATCTGTCCTTCAGCACCGTCAATATCGGGATCGAAATCCAATCCCATGTGATTGCCGCCACCATCGTGCGTCAGCGGTATCCAACGTGCATTGGTATACATCGGCTTCACCACCCCCGCAGGACTGGACTTCATGAACTCCGCGCAGTCCTCGTTCATGCCGTCGGCCTCGATCTCACGCCAACCCTGCCACTGCCGCCTGATCTCCATGGACGAGAGCATCTGAGTGCCGAACAGAAGCCCGGCCCCATCCTGCCCGTCGTGAATCATCAGCAGCTGCCTGAGCAGATCTGGCAAAGCGACTCCAAGCTGAGCTTCCAGTTCAACCAGCTCGCTTTCGGAAGCTCCCGGCCGCAACTGCACTTCATCCAGACAATTCTTCTCGTGAAGCGACGCTTTGATGGACGCCCATATCTGATCCGCACTCTGCATTGGTTCTGTATCCGTTTCAGCCAAGACCTCAGCCTAGTGCGAACCCGATCAGTGATGAATGCAAGAGATCCGAATTTTCAGAGAGTGCGCCGCTAATGCCCACTACAGTCGCAGCCACCCCACCCCTTCGCCTTCGACGTCTGGCCGATGCCCGGGTTGAAGGTATTGCTCGGGTCCAGCTGCCTGTAGAACCCGGCCAATGCAGGCTTGGCCGGGTACAGGTGGCCGACGTTGTGCTCGGCTGGATACTCGGCGCCACGCTGGTCCAGCAACGCCCACATCGCATGCTCGATCGCCATCGGGTCTTCCCCCTTGCGCGCGATGTAGTCCTGGTGGAACACATGGCACAGGAAGTGCCCGTAATACAGCTTGTGCAGCAGGCGGCCATCGATATCGACCGGCAACTGCTCGAACCAGTCGGCATCATCGCGGCGCAGGGCGATGTCCAGCGCGACGATGTCCTGCACCTGGTCGCGGTGTACCTCGCGGTAGCGCACCGCGGCGCCGGCCACAGCGAAGCGATGCAGGAACGCCTTGCGCCCCTCATCGGCCGTGCAGTGGAAGTAGCCGCCCTCATGGTCGGCGAAGAAGCCGCGCAGCCAGGCCTCGGTTTCCGCGGCGTCCTGCGCGGAGACCTTCAGCAGCAGATGATGCTCGTAGCGCTGGCGGAACTCGCCCATGCGCTTGGGCAGGTGCGAGGGCAGCAGGTTGGTCAGCACCTGCATCACCCGGTCGGTCACCCCGCGCAGGCCCAGCCGCTCGAACCAGCCATCGACGCGGCTCTTCAGTGCGAAGGCGGCCGGCACGCGGGCGGTGCCGAGGCGGTCGATCAGCAGGAAACTGTCCTTGCCGTAGCGCTCGCCGATGTCATAGGCATCGCGGTGGATGTATTCGCCGGCAATCGGCAGGCGTTCGAAGCCGGTCAGCAGCTGGCGCCGGATCGCGTTCAGGCTGTCGGTGCGGTTGCTGCCGATGTAGAAGACTTCGGCGGCCTCCTTCTCGAAGGTATCCAGGCGCACCGCGAATACTGCCAGCTTGCCGGCAGACCCCGCTGCCTCGAAGTGGCGGCTGGGGTCGGCATTGAAGCGTGCCGGCGTATCGGCATCGACCCGGCGCACTTCCTCGGCGTAGCGTGGATCGGAGGCGGCGCGGCCATCGCCGTCCCCAACGTCGGCAGCACGGTAGTCACCCGCCTGCAGGCACTGCAGGATCTGCTCGGGCGTATCACCCAGCGCGATGCCCAGATGGTTGACCAGCTGCAGCTGGCCCTGCGCATCGACCTGCGCATACAGTGCCAGCTCGGTGTAGGCCGGGCCACGGCGCACCAGCGCGCCGCCGGAGTTGTTGCAGATGCCACCGAGTACCGACGCACCGATGCAGGACGAGCCGATCACCGAATGCGGTTCGCGGCCCAGTGGTGCCAGCGTCTGCTCCAGGCGGTCCAGCGTTGCACCGGGAAGGCACAGCACCTGGCGGCCGTCGTTCAACAGCTGGATGCCGGTCAGGCGCAGCGTGCTGACCAGCACGATCGGCCGCCCGTAGTCGTTGCCATCCGGGGTCGAGCCGCCGGTCAGGCCGGTATTGGCCGCCTGCAGGATGATCGCCGCCCCACCCTGCACCGCTGCCTGCAGCACGTGCCACAGTTCCAGCAAGGTGCCCGGGCGCACCACCGCCAGCACCGGGCCATCACCGAAACGATAGCCGCGGCGGAAGCGGCGCGTGGCCTTGTCGCCGGTCAGTACATGGCGGTTGCCGACCGCATCGCGCAACTGCGCCAGCACGGCATCGTGGCCACTCACGGCAGGTTGACCAGCGAATCGCGGCCGATGTCAGCGATGCGGCGCGCACCGGTCAGTGTCATCGCCACGCGCATTTCCTTGGCAATCAGGTCCAGCAGGTTGGCCACGCCCGCCTCGCCCTGCGCTGCAAGTGCATAGACGAAGGCACGGCCCAGCAGCACGGTATCGGCACCCAACGCCAGCATGCGCACCACGTCCAGGCCGGTGCGGATGCCGGAATCGGCGAGGATCTTCAGGTCGCCCTGCACCGCATCGGCAATCGCCGGCAATGCACGCGCGGTGGACAGCACGCCGTCGAGCTGGCGGCCACCGTGGTTGGAGACCACGATGCCATCGGCGCCGAACTTGACCGCATCACGTGCGTCATCCGGGTCGAGGATGCCCTTGATCACCATTGGGCCCTTCCAGAACTCGCGGATCCACTCCAGGTCCTTCCACGAAATGGACGGATCGAAGTTGCTGCCCAGCCAACCGATGTAATCCTCCAGCCCGGTCGGGTTGCCGCGGTAGGTGGAGATGTTGCCCAGATCATGCGGACGGCCAAACAGGCCGACGTCCCACGCCCAGTGCGGGTGGGTGATGGCCTGGCCGATGCGGCGCAGCGAGGCATTCGGTCCGCTCATGCCGGAGTGAGCATCGCGGTAGCGCGCACCCGGCACCGGCATGTCCACGGTGAACACCAGGGTGGTCACGCCCGCGGCCTGCGCCCGCTCCAGCGCGTTGCGCATGAAGCCACGGTCGCGCAGCACATACAGCTGGAACCACATCGGCCGCTGGATGGCCGGTGCCACTTCCTCGATCGGGCACACCGATACGGTGGACAGGGTGAACGGGATGCCTCGACTGTCGGCCGCGCGCGCCGCCTGCACCTCGCCGCGCCGGGCATACATGCCGGTCAGGCCGACCGGCGCAAGTGCCACCGGCATCGCCAGCGTTTCGCCGAACAGTTCGGTTTCCAGGCTCAGGTCGGACATGTTGCGCAGGATGCGCTGGCGCAGCGCGATGTCGGACAGGTCGGAAACGTTGCGCTTCAGCGTGTGCTCGGCATACGCGCCGCCATCGATGTAGTGGAACAGGAACGGCGGCAGCCGGCGTTGCGCTGCGGCACGGTAATCGGTGGAGGCGGAGATGATCATGGGGTCAACCGTGTGGGGAAGGTAGACGCGAGGCCCGCGCACGCCGGGCTTCGTTGTCATCGAGGGTGCGCAGCGTGGTGTGCACGAACTCGAGGTGGGCATGCGCGGCGGCGCGCGCGCGTTCGGGGTCGCCGGCCAGCACCGCGTCCATCATCTCGCGGTGCTGGTCGGACAACGGCGAGAAGGTCCTCGCCGAGGTGTAGAGCTTTTCGCGGCTCTGCGAGATGTTGGTCTGCAGCAGGTCGAACAGGCCGCGCATCACCTGCAGCAGCACCAGGTTGTGCGAGGCCTCGGCGATGGACAGGTGGAAGGCCGCGTCGGCCTCGGCTTCACCGGTGGGATCGTCCTTGCCGTGCGCGTCCATCATGGTCTGGAAGGCCTGCGCGATGCGCGTGCGGTCCTCGTCGGTAGCGCGCAATGCGGCATGCCAGGCGGTGGCACCTTCCAGCGCGTGGCGGATCTCCAGCACGTCGAAGCGGTATTCCGGGTCGCCCTGGAACAGCGGCAGGTACGGCGCCAGCGGTTCATCCAGCGCCTGCCGCGCGCGCGCCGCAGGTTCGGCTACATAGGTGCCGCCACCGACGCGTGCGGTCAGCAGGCCCTGGCTGGCCAGCTGCGCGATGGCTTCGCGCAACGCCGTGCGCGAGACCCCCAGCTGCACCGCCAGGGTGCGCTCGGCCGGCAGCCGGTCACCGGGCTGCAGCTGTTGTTCATGCACCAGGCCGCGCAGCTGTGCGGCCACCTTGTCGGAAATGCGTTGCGTGCTCATGGCGCCATTGTGGCCCGAAGCGCGCAGCGGGTGGTCGGCCAAGCGTGCATGGCTCAGGGAATCATCCAGGTCAGCCAGTAGGCCTGGGCCAGGGTGATCAGGCCGACCATCGTGGTGAAGATCAGGCTGTGCTTGACCGTGAAACGGAACAGGTCCGATTCCTTGCCGGCCAGGCCGACCGCTGCGCAGGCAATGGCGATCGACTGCGGCGAGATCATCTTGCCGGTGACACCGCCAGTGGTGTTGGCCGCCACCAGCAGCACGTCGGACACGCCGATCTGCTGCGCGGTGGTTGCCTGCAGGGCCGAGAACAGCGCATTGGACGAGGTATCCGAACCGGTCAGGAACACGCCCAGCCAGCCCAGGAATGGCGAGAAGAACGGAAACGCGTCGCCGGTGTGCGCCAATGCCAGCGCCAGCGTCGCCGACAGGCCCGAATAGTTGGCGATGAAGGCGAAGGCGAGCACCATGCCGATCGAGTAGATCGGCATGCGCAGCTCGCGCACGGTTTCGCCGAAGGTGCGCAGCGCCGAACGGGCCGGCATGCGCAGCGCGATGATCGCGATCACCGCAGCGAGGATGATCGAGGTACCGGTGGCCGAGAACCAGTCGAACTTGTAGACGGCTTCGTAGCTCAACGGTGCATCCACGATCGGCGGCATCTTCTGCACCATCTGGTCCAGGCCCGGCACCGGGATCTTGAGCACCCAGCTTTCCAGCGGGCCACCCGCCGCGAACAGCGACTTGAACGGCTTGATGCTCCACAGCGTGACCATCGCGGTGAGGATCAGGAACGGCGACCACGCCTTGGCGATCTGGCCAACGCTGTAGCGGGGCGCTTCCAGTGCCTGTGCGGCCGCCTCGGCGCTGGTTTCTGTATCGAAGCGGAAGATCCGCACCGGCTTCCAGCGGCGCAGGAACAGGGTCAGGCACACCAGCGACGCCAGCGACGCGGTGATGTCCGGCAGTTCCGGGCCGATGAAATTGGAGGTCAGGTACTGGGCGATGGCAAACGAGCCACCCGCAACCAGCACCGCCGGCCAGGTTTCCTTGATGCCGCGCCAGCCATCCATGATCGCCATGATCCAGAACAGCACGATGAGGGTCAGGAACGGCAGCTGGCGACCCGCCATCTGGCCGATCTCGAACGCATCCAGCCCGGTGACCTGCCCGGCCACGATGATCGGAATGCCCATCGCACCGAAGGCCACCGGCGCGGTGTTGACGATCAGGCACAGGCCGGCCGCGTACAGCGGCTTGAAGCCCAACCCGACCAGCAGCGCTGCGGTGATCGCCACCGGTGCACCGAAACCGGCTGCGCCCTCCAGGAAAGCACCGAAGGCGAAGCCGACCATCAGCATCTGCAGGCGCTGGTCCTCGGTGACCGACAGGATCGAGGCGCGGATGATGTCGAACTGCCCGGTCTTGACCGAGACTTTGTAGAGGAATACCGCGCCGATGATGATCCAGGCGATCGGCCACAGGCCGTAGACGAAGCCGAAACCGGCCGCGCCCAGCGCCTGGCTCAGCGGCATGCGGTAGAACAGCAGGGCCACGCCAAGTGCGATCGCCACGGTGATCGTGCCGGCCAGCCAGCCTTTCATGCGCAGCACGGCCAGGGCAACGAAGAAGAACGCGATGGGCAGAAGCGCGATCAGGCTCGACAACCACAGGTTGCCGGCGGGGTCGTACATGTGTTGCCAGGGCTGCATGAAGACTCTCGACTGGGGACGGGTTCAACACCGCAGGGGTGGGCGGTCGTGGGCTCCAGCATTACTGGTAGTACCAATAATGGATTTATGGAACCGCTGGACGCAGATTGAACCGCCGATTGCGCGAAGAGCCTATTAGACCATAGGGCTAGAATGAACTATTGGTACGACCATTAAGACGGTTGAGACCGTGGCGCGCATCCACCACACTGGATCCTGCCCAATGTCCGGTACACGAATGACACTCGCCCCCACCCGCGACCTGCAGTCCATGCAACAACAGGCAGCTGACTGTCTGGCCGGCTACGCTGAAGCGAACCTTCTCAATCATGCAGGCTTGGATGCGCTCATCGCCCACCTGCGCGCATATCCGGATTCGGGCGAACCCATGGCCCTGCCAGACTGGGATCAGGCAGGCTCAGAGCTTCAGATCGCGGGTCGAGGCGATCCATTGCCGCCATCTCTGTTGGGGCAGATCGCCACAGACAAGCACGAGGAGTTGAATGACCTGATCTGTTCCTGCGTTGAAGTGGGAATCGCAGATCTGTACGGCGCTACGACGGATGTTCCTGACCAGATGCTAGCCAGAGCACTGGTCATCCTGCAGCGCAACACTTCGCAGCAGACTTGACTGCTTCAACTCCGCCTTGGAATCACGATCAGATCCCCCGAAGGGACTCTGATCCCACTCCCTCAACCCCTTAAATCTTCTTCTCCAACCGCCGCATCACCGCCAGCACCAGCACGCACAGCACGCTCACCCCGATGGCGATCACGTACTTGCTGATCCCCACCGCAATCCCGATGGCCGCTGCCATGATCAGCGAGCTGGCCGTGGTCAGGCCGCTGACCTGGTCCTCGCGTGACCCACGCAGGATGGTGCCAGCGGCAACGAAGCCGACACAGGCCACCACCGCTTCGATCAGGCGCACCGGATCAACCTGCAGCAGGTCGCGGTAACGCTCCTGCTGGAAATGCTCGGCCACCGAGTCGCCGAGGCCGACGATCAACGCGGCGGCCCCTGCGATCAGCATGTGCGTACGCAGGCCAGCGGCGTGCTTGCCCATCTCGCGCTCGACGCCGAGCACGCCGCCGAACAGCATCGCTGCGGCAACGCGCAGCAGGATCGAGACATCCTGGGTGAGTTCCATGGCAAAGGCTCCGGCGGTTTTTCCCGGAGCCTTGCTCGGCGGTCGTAGGGCGGGAGTGAAGGCGATGGCACGCCTTCTTCACCGCACGCCTTCTTCACCGCACGCATTCCTCCACGCATGGCGTGGATCTACTGACCGCATTCGCTCACTGCGCCAGGTAGCCACCATCGATGGCGTAGTACGCGCCGGTCGCGAACGAGGCATCGTCGCTGGCCAGCCAGGCCACCAGCGCCGCCACTTCCTCGGCCGTACCCAGCCGCTTCAAGGCGTGACGGCCTTCCAGCGTGGCGCGCACCTTGGGGTCCATCTTCTCCAGCAGTGGTGTGCTGATGAAGCCCGGGCCGACCGCGTTGACACGGATGCCGTCGGCTGCATGCTCCCAGGCGGCGGTCTGGGTCAGCCCGACCACGCCGTGCTTGGCCGCCACGTACGCGGTGGAACCGGCATAGCCCACCTGGCCCAGGATCGAGGCCATGTTGATGATGCTGCCACCGGTTCCGGCCGTGCGCATCGCCTGGATCTGCGCACGCTGGCACAGGAACACACTGGTGAGGTTGACGTCGATTACCCGCTGCCAGCCATCGATCGGATAGTCACCGCTGCTTGCGGCCGGCCCGCCGATAACGGCGTTGTTGACTGCCACATGCAGACCGTCGAGTTCCTTGATCGTGCGCTGCACCGCCGCCTCCACGGCCGCGTCGTCTGTAACGTCCAGCGCAATGCCGATGGCCTGTGCCGGCACTGCGCAGCTGCGTCACGGTGGCATCGACTGCATCCTGCTTCAGGTCCCAGACCGAAATACGGGCACCGGATGCGGCCAGCGTCTGCGCCACGGCCAGGCCGATACCGGACACGCCGCCGGTCACGATCGCGGTCTTGCCGGTGAGCTGGTAGTCAATCATCTGCGTTCTCCATCAGTGGGGGTATCGATGTGACCTGCAATGGCCAACCGCCCCACCCTACGCGCCCGCTCGTGATGGCCCGGCCGACATCGCGTCTACGGGTGATCGTTCCAGCCATGAAACCTCAACTCAAGTTGATGTATGGAATTGCGTACGGATATGCATGCAAAACGCTGGCGTATGTTCGGCGGCATTTTCACTTTGGCCGTAATCGTCAATCGTTTTGACCATATTGAAATCAAAAGCGCGCGAATCAAGGCGACAATGGGAAACGTTTCCAGTTTCTTCGACACATTCCATTCAACCTGGTGTTCCCCCACCATCCAGCGTGCCCACGCCCCTGCTTCCCAGCATGTCTGCACGGGTAACGACGGGATCTGCATCTGCATTGCAGAACGCGTGGGCGAGGTAATGCCAGCGTCCACCTCCAAAGCACGTGCCGAGCGATGTCCCGATATTTCACTTTTGCTGATTACCGCCGCTTCGGCCACCGCCATGGCTTCGATTACCGCGCCGACCCGGAACACCTGCGTGACGACCAGTGGGCCGGCCATGGCGAGGTCAACGAGCAGTTCCTGCGCGGCGGCATGAGCCTGATCGCCTCCGACGTCCATAATCGCTTCCCTTATGTCGCCACCGCCCAGCAGAGTCCCGGCCTGGCCATCCGCGTGATGCTGCAGGGCCAGGTCGATGTGCGCATTCCGCGACGTGGTGGTTTCACCCTGCGTGCTGGTACGGCGATGACCGCGCACCACCGCGAACAGGTTGAGATGACGGGTGCGCATCCTGGCGAAACGCGCATGCGCGGCGTCAGCGTGATGGTGCCCGGCCAGATCGATCCGGACCTGTTCCAGCTGCCACAGTTGGAGACCGCGCTCAACACCCACCTGGAATGCCGCCACTGGGCCATTCCGCATACCCTGCTGCCGGTGCTGGGCCAGCTATTCGAAAGCCCATGGGAGGACGGCATCGACGCGTTGTGGCGCGAAGGCGTCGCACTGCAGCTGCTGGCCGTTGGGCTGAAGGCCGAGGATCTGCAGACCGATCATGTGCGAACGCTGCGGGCTGGCCAGCGCGAGCGCCTGGAGCGCGTGCGTGCCTACCTGCATGACGATCCCAGCCACGCGCATAGTCTGATCGAACTGGCCCAGCTGGCCTGCATGAGCCCAAGTTCGCTGCGCCGTCATTTCGCCCAGCAGTACGGCTGCTCGGTATTCGACTACCTGCACGAACAGCGCATGCGCCATGCCGAGCAGGGACTGCGCGAGGACGGCTGGACTGTCGAGCAGGCTGCGGCCGCCAGTGGCTACCGTCACCCCAGCAACTTCGCGGCTGCGTTCCGCAAGCGTTTCGGCCTGGTACCCAGCCGCTGGCGCACCGGGCCCTCAAAGGTCGGATAGCAGCTTCTGCTTCACGCCATCGCGGATGCCGGCCAGCGGCCTGCACAACCGCGGCCGCCTGAATCGACCTGCCATGGCTCCGCTCTGGTAGGTGTCGACCTTGGTCGACACGCTTTCACACCATCGCAGATGCCGGCCAGCGGCCGGCACGACTGCGCACCGCCGGGTATCGCGCACCCGGCGCACCTCATCAACCTCAATACACCGGCAGATCGATGTAACTGGCCTGCGCCGCGCTGTGCCAGACCCGCTGCGTGGCCTTCTGGTAATCGCCGGGCTTGGCCAGGTAGACGTTCGGCACGTAGGTCTGCGGGTTGCGGTCATACAGCGGGAACAGACTGGACTGCACCTGCACCATCACCCGGTGCCCCTTCTGGAAAGTGTGGTTGGCATTGGGCAGGTCGAAGCGGTACGGCAGCACCTGGTTCGCCGCCAGCGGCTTCGGATCGCTGAAGCTCTCGCGATAGCGACCACGGAAGATCGCCAGCGACACCGGCAGCTCGTAACCGCCCATCTCCGGCGTCGACGCTTCCTGGTCCGGATACACGTCGATCAGCTTCACCACCCAGTCGCTGTCGGTGCCACTGGTCGACGCGTGCAGGTGCACCACCGGTGCGCCGCCGATGCGCAGTGGCGCGGTCAGCGGCTCGGTGATGAAGGTCAGCACGTCCGGGCGGCCATCAACGAAGCGCTGATCCTTGACCAGCCAGGTGGTCCACATGTCGCGGTCACCGAAACGCACCGGACGCGGCACGAACGGCACCGGCTTGGCCGGGTCGGACACGTATTCCTCGAAGTCGCCCTCGCCCGCCGCCGGTGCCTGGAACGCCAGCTTGCCGCCAGCACGCAGGTACAGCGGCTTGCTGCTGGCGGTACAACCCTTGTCGCAGCTGCGTGGCCAGCCCTTCAGGCGATCCCAGTGGTTCTCGCCGGTGTTGTAGATCAGCACCGGCGGCGTATCCGCCTTCGGCGCACCGTCCACCAGGTACTGGTCAAAGAACGGCTTGAGCACATCACGGCGGAACTGCAGCGCGGTATCACCATCGAACTTCAGCGCGCCCAGCTCGCTGCCACTGTAGTTCACCTGGCTGTGCCGCCACGGCCCCATCACCAGATAGTTGCGGTTGTTGCCGCTGTCGCGCCCTTCCATTGCCTGATAGGCGTGGTTGGCACCCCACATGTCCTCCTGATCCCACAGACCCTGCAGCCACATGGTCGGCACCTTCAATGGCGTCTTCGCCATCACCGCGTCCAGCGCCTGGCCCTGCCAGAAGCCGTCATAGGCCGGGTGCTCCACCAGTTTCTTCCACCAGGTCAGCTGGTCCACGCCGGTGAAACGCGCGTAGTCGCCGGCCGAACCGATACGCAGGAAGGTGCTGTAGTCATCGTAGCCGAGGCTGGGCAGCGGCGTGCCCTTGCCGCGCTTCTCGGTCTGCATCGCGAAGTAGTTGAAATTGACCTGGCGGAACGCGCCGTAGTTGAGCCAGTCGTCGCCCATCCAGCCATCCACCATCGGGCTCTGCGGCGCGGCCACCTTCAGCGCCGGGTGCGGATCGGTCAGCGCCATCACCACGGTGAAGCCCTCGTACGACGAGCCGAGCATACCGACCTTGCCGTTGCTCTCCGGCACGTTCTTCACCAGCCAGTCGATGGTGTCCCAGGCGTCGGTAGAGTGGTCCACCTTGGTGTTGTTCAACGGTCCGCGCAGCGGCCGGGTCATCACGTAATCGCCCTCGGAGCCATACTTGCCGCGGATGTCCTGGAATACGCGGATGTAACCGCCATCGACAAATACCTCGTCGCCCTGCGGCAGCAGGTCGCGCATGCGCGGCGAATCACTGCGGCTGGCGCGGCCGGCAGCATCGTAAGGCGTGCGGGTGAGCAGGATCGGGGCATTGCGCGCGCCCTTGGGCACCACGATCACCGTATACAGCTTGGTGCCATCGCGCATCGGCACCATCACCACGCGCTTGTCGTAGTCACGACCGACATCAGGGGCAACGAAGGGCTTGCCGCTGATGTCCGGGGTCATCGGCGGGGTTTCGGCGGCCAGCACTGTGCTGGACAGGCACAGGGCAATGGCTACAGCGACGGCACGCACACGCATGGACAACCCCTCCCGGCAGGAAAGCCTCAAGCCTACTCCTGCCTTGAGCCGTGAAGTGTGTGCAGGCTTTGCATTCTGCGGTGGATGTAGGCAGGACTGATGGCACATGTGCGGGTCGGCGAGAATGGTCGAGAGGTCCTCTCCTCTTGCCACGCGGGTCGCGTTAAGCTCATACACCATGACCAATCACTACCGGCTAGCCGGCCTCAAGCACACAGCTCTCGCCAGCGCGGAGGAAGAACGACGGATCTTCTTCATGATGCGAAGCTTCTGCTCCATCGCGGCGACATCTCTTTCGTTGCCTACGCTCGATGATCTTTGGATGCATATGCCGCCAGGCGAATACTATGTCGCCAGCAATCACGTCGCACATCGCGGGAAAGCTGAGATGTTCAAAGGTAAGACCGTGACATCAACCTTGACGCTATTACGGCCATTCCTGCACGACGCCTGTCATTGCGACGACCTTCGACCTATGTTGATTTCCCCCTGTTTCGACGGGCAACCGGAGCGGGTTGCATTGATCGATAGCGACCAGATACACGTGTACTTTCAGAACACTCACTGATCTTTCAGGCCTTGCGGGATTGCGGTTCACCGAAATTAGCGCGTATTCATCATCCGGCAATGGCCTCATGCAGCGCCAGCCAGCGCCAACACCCCTCTTCCCGCCGCAGCACCGCCAGCGATTCCCGCCATACGGGCTCGCCGCCATCGATCGCATGCCCTTCGCGATAGCGCAGCACCGCCAGCGGTGAAGGTGCTTCCACCGCCTGCAGGGCGTCGATGGAAATCTGCAGCCCTGGACGCGCGCCATGACCACCCGCGAACAGTGCCTGCACGGCCTTCCGGTCCAGCCTGCGACCCGCGATGCCGACCATGCTGAAGTCCGCGCAGAAATGCGCCATCAGGTCCTCCAGCGCGTCGGTGCCGGCGTCGGCACGGAACCAGGCCTGCAGTTTGTCGTGCAGGTGGTGGATTTCATGTTCTGCGATGGTATCCATCAGGTGTTCTCCGGTTGCGAAAGGGTGAGCAACTGCGGCCGGCGCAGCAGCGCCATCGGCAACAGGGTCAGTACGGCGGCCAGACCCAGCGCCGCGCCGGTGGCGCGGGCAGGCAGCCACTGCATGGCCAAGGCCAGCAGCAACGCAATGGCAGCGGTACCCAGGCAGAAACTGAGCTGGCGGTTGAGGTTCCAGAGTGCGCTTGCATCACCCAGCGCCTCGCCCTCGACCCCATGGAAGGCCAGCGTCTGCGCCGTGCTGCTGCACAGGCTGCCGCCGGCGCCCATCAAGGCAAACAGCCATGCTGCAATGGCAAAGACCGGGTGTGGCAGCAGCGCCATCAACAGCAGGCCGCTGGCCTGCAGAAGCATGCCCGTACGCAGTACCGTGGCCGGGCCGAAGCGGGTCAGCAGGCGCTTGCTGGCCGTGATCGCAATGGCCGAGGCCAGCGCCCACGGCAGCATCAGCGCGCCGATGCGCGCGGCACTATAGCCGGCCTGGTGCAACTGCAGGGTACTGACCAGCTGGCTGCCGATGAACACCCCGGGTACGGCCAGGTAGACCAGCATCGCCAAGCGCAGCCCGCGATGGGACAGCAGTGACCAGCGCAGCAGGGGCTGCGCCTGCTGCCGTGCATGCCGCAGGTGGGCCGCCGCCAGCAGCATTGCGATCAACAGCAGTACGGCACCGGCGGTCCGATGGCCGGGTTCGCCCAGCCAGGTCAACGCCAGCAGCAGCGCGCCCAGCGCCAGCATCGCGGTGGACAGCGCATAGGCCTGCAGGCGTGGCGCACTACGCGCGCCATCGGCCGGCATCCACGCCAGCACCAGTCCAATCGCCACCACGGCCAGCGGCAGGCTGGCCCAGAGCACACCGCGCCAGGACAACCACTGCACCAGCAGCCCACCGAGCGCGGGCGCCAGTGCCGGCACCAGCAGCGCCACCAGCAGGATGCGGCGGGTCAGCGCGCCACGTTGATCAGGCGTGCACTGCCGGTACGCCGCCGCCTGTGCCACCGGAATCAGCAGGCCACCGGCCAGGCCCTGCAGCAGGCGCCAGCCCAGCAGCCAGCCAATACCCGGTGCTGCGCCGGCCAGCGCAGCGGCAACCGCGAACAGCAGCAACGCCACCAGCAGCAGGCGGCGCTCACCGCAGCGCGCGGCCAGCCAGGGCGCCAGCGGAATCACCACGCTCAGGCCCAGCATGTAGGCGGTGCCGACCCAGGCCAGGGTACCGACGTCGGCATGCAGTTCCGCCGCCAGCGCCGGATAGGCCACCGTGGCGATGAACATGTTGACCAGATCCAGAGCGAACACCAGCAGGAAGATGGCCTCATGGCGCAGGCGGGGGGACGGCATCGGCGACGCTCCAGCAGGGAAGCGGCCAGCATGCCGTGCGGGCCTTGTTGGAAAAACACGACAGCAACTGCAACACTGTCAAATCTTCTTTGACAATGAATTGCCATGGTCAGCCTCGATCGCTTCGATATCTTCCGTGCAGTGGTCGAGGCCGGCAGCCTGACCGCTGCCGCCGATCGCCTGGGCCTGAGCCGTGCGGTGGTCAGCTTCAACCTGAAGCGGCTGGAGCAGGAGCTGGGCGTGACCCTGCTGCTGCGCAGTACCCGCCACCTGGCCCTGACCGAGGCCGGCGAACAGTTCCTGCAGCACTGCGTGCAGGTGCTGGACGCCGCACAGGCGGCGATCGATGCCGCCCGCCGCGACCAGCATCAGCTGCAGGGCGTGCTGCGCCTGACCACCACCCCAGAGTACGCCCAGCTGCGCCTGATTCCTGCGTTGGAGGCGTTCCGTGCGCGGCATCCGGCTCTGCAGCTGCATCTGTCGACGTCACCCGCGCCGGCCGACCTGATTCCCGAACGTTTCGACCTGGCGATCCGCCTCGGCCGCCTGCCCGATTCCGGCCTGCATGCCAGTGAGCTGGAACGGCACCCACTATGCGCGGTGGCGGCTCCGTCCCTGCTGGCACGCCTGCCCTCTGCCGATGCTGCCGATGACCCCGTGCAGCTGGGCACCCTGCCCCGCCTCGGCTACCCACGCCTGGCCGACGTGCCGGTGGTGGCACCGGATGGCAGCGACGCCCTGTTCGCCACCAACCCGGGCAACGCAGTGGTGCGCGTGGATGGTGCCAGCAGCCTGCGCGCCTTCGCCGTGGCCGGCGCCGGGGTCACCGTGCTGCCACGCTGGCTGATCGATGACGACCTGGCCCAGGACCGGCTGCGCCCGGTGCTGCGCCAGCACCGGTTCCCGCAGCAGAGCGTGTACGCGGTCTACCCGCACAGCACGCAGCCCTCACCGAAGGTGCGGCAGCTGATCGATTTTCTGCGCGGGTGGTTTGTCACCTGAAAAAAGGGGACGGAGGGGATTAAGTCGTTTATGCATAAACGACTTAATCCCCTCCGTCCCCTTTTTTGCATGGCCCCTTGCGGGGCCATGCCTTCAGGCATCAGCGCAGCACCTGCTCCACCAGCTGCACATCCACCGTCTGCAGCGGCTCGGCAGCGTTGCGCGACAGCTGCACCTGGTAGGTGCCGCCATCGATCTTCCACTGGCGGGCCTGCGCATCGTAGTGAGCCAGCGTCTTCGGCTCGGCTTCGATGCGGATGCGGCGCTGTTCGCCCGGCTGCAGGGTCACCTTGTCGTAGCCGATCAGGCGGATCGGCGTGGTGCTGCCAGCCGGAAGCTTCAGGTACAGCTGGGCCACATCGGCACCGGCGCGCTTGCCGGTGTTGCGGATGTCGACGCTGGCGACCAGGCGCGATCCTTCCACGCTCACCTTCAGATTCTCGTAGGCGAACGAGGTGTAGGACAGGCCGTGGCCGAAGGCGAAGGTCGGGGTCAGGCCCTTGGCTGCCATCCACTTGTAGCCGACGTTGGCGCCTTCGATATCGAAATCGAACACATCGCCGAACGGCTTGGCCGGCTTGAAGCCGAGGCCGTCGATGTGCGGGCGCGGCAGCTGCGATTCGTCCGTCACCCAGGTCACCGGCAGGCGGCCGGATGGATTGACCTGGCCGGTCAGCAGCGCGGCAATGCCTTCGCCACCGCGGATGCCCGGGTACCAGGCCTGCAGCATCGCCGGCACCTGCGCCAGCCACGGCGTGCGCACCGGGCCGTTGGTTTCCAGCACCAGCACGGTCTTCGGGTTGGCCTTGGCCACCGCCGAAATCAGCGCGTCCTGATTGTCCGGCAGCTGCATGTCCGGCAGGTCCACCGATTCGGCCGCCCACTGGGTGGCGAACACGATGGCCACATCGGCCTGCGCGGCGGCCTTGGCCGCAGCGGCGGCATTGGTGCCATCCACGTACTCGAAAGTTGCATCCGGACGCGCCGCACGCAGCGACTCCAGCGGCGAGGACGGGTGGAAGATCACCGGGCCCGGCCAGGTGGTCGGCAGCACGCCCGGCACCGCGTTGGTGCCCTTGGCGGTCACGCCTACCATCGACGAACCACCACCACCGATCACGCCCTTGTCGGCGTGGCCACCGATGATGACGATGCGCTTCACGCTGTCGGCCAGCGGCAGCAGGTTGCCTTCATTGCGCAGCAGCACGCTGCCTTCTTCCACCGTGCGCTGGGCGACGGCGAAGCCAGCCTCGGCATCGACCTTCTGGTGCTGCGGCGGGTTGTCGAAGTTGCCATGCAGGAACATCGTGCGCAGGATGCGCGCCACCATGTCGTTCAGGCGTTCCTGCGGCACCACGCCACCATGCACGGCCAGGCGCAGCGGCTCATCGAAGAACACCGCTGCGTCGAACACTTCACCGGCCGACTGCTGGTCCAGGCCGGCCAGCGCCGCCTTCGAACCGCTGTGCACGCCGCCCCAGTCGGACATCACGAAACCGGGGAACTTCCATTCCTGCTTCAGCACCTGGTTCATCAAGTAGCCGTTCTCGCAGCCGTAGGTGCCGTTGATCTTGTTGTACGAGCACATCGCCACGCCCGGGCGGCCGGCGTCCAGCGCGATCTCGAAGGCCAGCAGGTCCGACTCGTGCATGGCCTGTTCGCCGATGCGCACGTCGTGGAAGTTGCGGCGGGTCTCCATGTCGTTCAGCGCGAAGTGCTTCATCGAGGAGATCACGTGCTGGCTCTGCACGCCCTGGATCAGCGCGCCGACCATCGAACCGGCCAGCAGCGGGTCTTCGCCGGCGTACTCGAAATTGCGGCCGTTGCGCGGGTCGCGCTGCAGGTTGACGCTGCCCGACAGCAGGATGTTGAAACGCTGCTGCCATGCCTCGCGGCCCATCGTGGCGCCACCGGCGAAGGCGACTTCACGGTTCCAGCTCGATGCGGTGGACGGGCCCGACGGCATCGCCGTGGCGAAATCGCCCGGGCGGATGCCACCCGGATTGGTCACGCCGACGCCGGCATCGGCTGATTGCTGCGACGGAATGCCCAACCGCGCCACGCCCGGCACGAAACCGGCCGAACCGACGGCGCCTTCCGGCAGCGGGCCGCCGTCCTTGCCCAGCCCGAAGTAGCTGTGCAGCATCTGGAACTTCTCATCCTCGGTCATCGCCTTCAGCAGCAGCGCAGCGCGCGCGTCGGCGTTGAGGGTGGTGTCCATCCACGGCCTGTCGCCATGCGTGTCGGCGGCGTAAGCCAGGGTCAGCAGGGTGGCGCGCAGGGTACTGCCTTCCACCTTGAACGGCGCACTGCTGGCGGCCTGGAAGCCATCGCTGAAATAGCTGGCATCGGCTTCCAGCGCGACACGCGCCGGATCGAAGCCTGCGGCCTTGGCCGATTCACCGGCCACCGCGCCGAGCAGCACCGCCGGTGCACCCAGCCGCGAACGGGTGACCAGCGCCGGCAGCTGCGCCGCACCTGCACCGGCATCGGTATAGACCGCCACGGTGTGGCGGCCGTCGTCCAGGCGCAGGTAGTTCAGGCCCGGCTGGTCGGGGCCGGATTCAGCGGCGATCGGCAGCCGGGTCAGCACTGCCTGGCCGCGCTGGGTCTGGCTATCGTCCTTGCCGGCAGCAATGAAGCGGTACGCGTAGCCCAGGCCATCGGCCAGCACCTGCAGCGGATCGACCTGGCCGATGCCGCGCTGCACCTGGCGCACGCTCACCGCGTCCACCTGCAGGGTCTTCAGCTGGGCGGCCAGGGCCGGCATCGCCTCGGCGGTCGGGGCCTGTTCCAGGGTCAGCACAGTGAACGCGGCGGGGTCGGCCCAGGCCGGGGCGGCCAGTGCGGCAGACAGGGCCAGGGACAGTGCAAGCGGCTTTGTAAACGTTTTCATCGGCAGGCGTAATTCCGTTGCCAAGGCAATCGGTCCAGGGAAAGTGCCGCCGAAGGGTGCAGCGTTCATGCCGCGCAGGGGTTGCCAGGCAACGTCCCGCAGGCCGATGGACGGGCCGGTCTGCGCGCGGGACCCTCCTCCCGGCGTGACAACCTGCCTGCCCGGGCCGCGCAGGGCGACCCAATCCTGTGAAGATTGTGCGAGGGCGTTCACACCTGTCAACAGGACCTAAGTCACAGGGGCAACCCGGCCAGCGGTTATCAGGCCATCACCGGCGGTCATCAGCGCGCCGCGCGAGGCTGCCGATAATGAGGGTCCCTGGCCACGAACCGAGCCCATGACCGTCCATCGCGACTTCGACCATCTCTGGCGCGACCGCTGTGATACCTCCAGCCAGCGCGCGCCGCGCGTGTTGATCCGGGTGTTCGTGGCACCCGGTGAGCTGGAACGCAGCGTGGCGTTCTACGAGCAGCTGCAGGGCGTGGTGGCCGATGCGGGGTTCCCGTTTCCGGAGGCCGGGCTGCGTCTGGCGATGGTCGGTGCGTTCCTGTTGATCGAGGGCAGCGAGACGGCGCTGGCGCCGTTCACTTCGACCACGGGAACGCTGCTGGTCGACGATGTTCGGCCCTATCACGACAAGCTGGTGGCGGCGGGCGCCGAGATCATTTTCCCGTTGCAGGTGGTACCCACCGGGGCGGCGTTCAACGCGGTGCATCCCGATGGCACGGTGGTCGAGTACGTGCATCACCGGCCGGATCCGCACGGGCGGTGAGGGGGCACACGGCCGGGCTGCGCCCGGCACCCGCGGTAGTGCCGGCCGCTGGCCGGCAACCTCAGAAGCAACAGCCGA
>NZ_JAOECR010000071.1:0-18202 GCF_029836955.1 Stenotrophomonas sp. GD04054
GGGTGCGTACCGGCGTGGCTTCGATCGGCTTGCCTGCCGCCTGCGCGGCAACGCGTGCACGCGCCAGGCTGGACCACACGCGGCGCGGCCGCGGGCCGGGCACGCGGCTGCCCCAGCCCTTCAACAGATGCTGCGCCCAGCGCTGTGCGGCCGTGCTGGCATCACCGTCCAGCAGGCTGCGCGGCACACCGGCTACGCCGGCATCCTGCAGGCGCTGGGCCAGGGTCTGCAGCTGCACCGCACGACCGGCGCCAGTGCGCGGCTTGTCCGCGAACAGGGCTGCCTCCACCGCGGCCACGGCCTCTGCGTAGTTCGCCAGCGCGCGCTCGGCGCCGGCCGCATCCAGCGCGACGGTACGCGCTTCAACCAGATCGGGCAGCGCTTCGGCCAGTTGCGCCCACGGCGCACGCACCGGCTCCAGCAGGCGGCCCAGCGGGTGGCGCGAACGATGCGCGGCCCAGCTGCGCAGCTCCTCACCCCACCACGCCAGCTTGGCGTCGGCCGGCAACGGGTCGCCGCTGGTGTTGAGCATGTCGTCGAATTCCTGCAGCAGCGCGAACCACGCCACCGCAAGCTCGCGTTGCGATTCGGCCACGAACGGGGCGGCCACCGACCATTCCGGCCAACGGCTGCGCCACTTGTCGAGGAAACTGTCCAGCGCGGTACTGCTCACTACGTGATTCCTTACGGCTGGGCCGGGGCTGCCGGCCGGGTCGGCCAGAGGCTGGCCAGTTGCAGAAGTTCGGCGTTCTCGACCAGCACGTCGGCCTGCCAGGCCAGCGGATCGTCGCTGTGCAGGCGGTAGCCCCACAGCGCCGCCACCGACGGCATGGCGGCGGCACGTGCGGCGTTGATGTCGCGCTCGTCGTCACCCACGTACACGCAGTCTTCGGCGGCAATGCCGATGGCCTGCGCGGCGTGCAGCAACGGCAGCGGATGCGGCTTGCGTTCGGCCAGGCTGTCACCACCCACCAGTACCGCACAGCGCTGCTGCCAGCCGTGCTGCGGCAGGATCAAGCGCGCCAGATATTCAGGCTTGTTGGTGACAATGCCCCACACCGTACCGGCATCGTCCAACGCGGCGAGCATGCCGGCCACGCCATCGAACAGCACTGCGTGCTGGCCGATCAATGCTTCGTAGCGCTGCAGGAATTCCGGGATGAGCGCGTCACGTGCGGCAACGTCCAGTTCCGGGAACGCAGCCGAGACCATCGCCCGCGAGCCCTTCGACACCACCGGGCGCAGCGCGGCCGGATCGATCGGCGCGCGACCACGCTCGGCCAGCATCGCATCGCAGGTGGCGACGAAGTCCGGTGCGCTGTCCAGCAGGGTGCCGTCCAGATCGAACAGCACCGCGCGCGGGAAGCGGGCCGCGGTCATGCCGGCTTGACCGCGTAGGCCAGGTAGTTGATGTCGGTACGGCTGCTCAGGCGGGCCTGGTTGCGCCACGGCTCGTAGGCCATGCCGCTGACATCCACCAGCTGCATGTCGGCCTCGCGCAGCCAGCGCGCCAGCTCGGCCGGCTTGATGAATTCCTGGTAGTGGTGCGTGCCCTTGGGCAGCAGCCGCGCCACGTACTCGGCGCCGACGATCGCCACCGCGAAGGCGGCGGCGGTGCGGTTGATGGTCGACAGGAACAGGTGGCCGCCCGGCTTCAGCAGGCGCTTGCAGGCCTCGATGATCGCGCCCGGGTCGGGCACGTGCTCGAGCATTTCCATGCAGGTGACCACATCGAAGCTGCCCGGCTGCTCGGCGGCCAGATCTTCGGCAGCCTGCACCCGGTAATCGACCTTGGCGCCGCTTTCCAGCGCATGCAGGCGCGCGACCTTGACCAGTTCCGGGGCCAGGTCGATGGCGGTGACGTCAGCACCGGCCTGGGCCAGCGCTTCACTCAACAGGCCGCCACCACAACCGATGTCGAGCACGCGCGCACCGCGCAGCGGCACGCGATCGGCCACGTACTGCAGGCGCACCGGGTTCAGCGCATGCAGCGGCTTCTGCGGGCCGTCAGCGTCCCACCAGCGGTTGGCCAGCGCGGCGAACTTGTCCAGCTCGGCCTGATCGAAATTGGAGGAAGCGTGGGGGGCAGTCATGAGGGGTCCTTGCGGCGCCGGGGTTCAGGCGCGGATATGACGGATGCGCTCGCGCCACTGGCGCGCGTTGGCGATGATGCCCGGCAGGTCCATGCCGACCAGCTCGCGCTGCACCAGCTTCGGCTTGCCGGCAATCCAGACGTCGCTGACCTGCTGGCGGCCGGTGGCGTACACCAACTGCGACAGGACGTTGTGCAGCGGCTGGGTTTCCAGCGCGGACAGGTCGACGCAGACCAGGTCGGCCTGCTTGCCGACTTCGATGGAACCGATGCGGTCGCCGAAGCCCAGTGCGCGGGCGCCACCCAGGGTGGAGGCGCGCAGCGTGGTCGCCGCGTCGAGCGCGGTGGCATCGTCGGCCACGGCCTTGGCCAGGATCGCCGCGGTGCGGTTCTCGCTGAACATGTCCAGGTCGTTGTTGCTGGCGCAGCCATCGGTGCCGATCGCCAGGTTCACGCCGGCGCGCTGCAGGGCGCAGGCCGGGCAGAAACCGGAGGCCAGCTTCAGGTTCGATTCCGGGCAGTGCACCACGCTGACGCCACGTTCGGCGCACAGGTGGATTTCCGCATCGGTCAGCTGGGTCATGTGCACCGCGATCAGGCGGTCGTTGACCAGGCCGAGCCGATCCAGCCGCGCCAGCGGGCGCTGGCCGTGCAGCTTGATCGAATCGTTGATCTCCTGCGCGGTCTCGTGGGTGTGCAGGTGCACCTGCATGTCGAGCTGGTCGGACAGCATCCGCACCCGCTCGAAGTTGGCATCGTTGACCGTGTAGGGCGCATGCGGCGCGAATGCGGTGCCGATCAGCGGATCGGTGCGCCACTGGTCGTGCAGTTCACCGGCCTTGGCGAAGTATTCGTCGTCGGTCTTGGCCCAGGCGGTGGGGAAATCGATGATGACCGCGCCCACCAGCGCGCGGAAACCGTGCTTCTTGTAGACCGCGGCCTGCACGTCGCCGAAGAAGTAGTTCTCGTTGGCACAGGTGGTACCGCCGCGCAGCATCTCGGCGATGGCCAGGGTGGTGCCGTCGGCAACGAATTCGGGGCCGATCACCGCCGCTTCCACCGGCCAGATGTGCTGCTGCAGCCAGGTCATCAGCGGCAGGTCGTCGGCGACGCCACGCAGCAGCGTCATCGGGTTGTGCGTGTGCGCGTTGACCAGGCCCGGCATCAGCGCAGCCTCGGGGCGACTGACCACCTGGGTGGCACGGAACCGCGCACGCGCCTCGGCACGCGGCAGGATGGCCACGATTTCACTGCCACGCACGGCAACGGCATGGTCTTCCAGCACCACCGCATGCGGCTCGATCGGAACGACATAACCGGCTTCGATGAGCAGGTCGCAGGCTTCGGGGAGGTTCGGGCTATCGCTCATGCGAGCTCACTGGCTGGGGGTGGCGAGATACTTCTGGGGGACACGCCCCTGAGTCAGGGGCTGCCGCGAAGCGGCGGGGTCTGGAGACTCGTGAAGCGGGGCCCATGATCTGCCGAAGCAGATCATGGGAGCGCCAGCGCGAATGCGATGGCGCGTACCCGGCCAGCGGCCGGCACTACCGTAATCCGGCTACGCCGGATTACTTGACGCGTGCGGAGTATTCGCCCGAACGGGTGTCGACGCGGATCACTTCGTCCTGGTTCACGAACAGCGGCACGCGGACCACCGCACCGGTTTCCAGGGTGGCCGGCTTGCCGCCGCCGCCCGAGGTGTCGCCACGGACGCCCGGATCGGTTTCGGTAATCTTCAGTTCAACGAAGTTCGGCGGCTGCACGAAGATCGGCTCACCGTTCCACAGGGTGACCACGCAGGACTCTTCGCCCTTCAGCCACTTCTCGGCGCCGCCCATGCCAGCCTTGGTGGCCTGGACCTGCTCGAAGGATTCCGGGTCCATGAAGTGCCAGTACTCGCCGTCGCTGTACATGAAGTTCATGTCGGTATCGACGACGTCGGCTGCATCCAGCGAGTCGGTCGACTTCATGGTGACTTCCTGGGTACGGCCGTCCTTGATCAGGCGGTACTTCACGCGGGTGAAGGCCTGGCCCTTGCCCGGCTTGACGTATTCGGTGTCGATGATGACGGCCGGTTGGTTGTTGACCAGGATCTTCATCCCGTTCTTGACGTCGTTCATGCCGTAGCTGGCCATGCGTAAACTCCTGAGTGGCAAAAACGCCGCGGGTGCGGCGAGCCGTTAGAATGGAAAGCCCACCGGATGCCGGTGGGCGACTGTTTTTCTGCCCCCATGATAACCGCAGGCCCCCTCTCCATGCAGCTTTCCGCCTTCCCACGGCCCCAGTCGCCAGGTACGCCCGCGCGCTGGCAGCAGCTCTGGCGCCAGGCGCTGCGTGACCCGCACGCCCTGCTGGCCCGGCTGCAGCTGGACCCGGCCGCGCTGGGCGTCTCGGAGGCGGCCATGGCCCAGTTCGCGCTGCGCGTGCCCGAGGGCTTCGTGGCGCGCATGCGCGTGGGCGATGCGGCCGACCCGCTGCTGCGCCAGGTGCTGCCGGTCGACGAGGAAATGCGTCCGGCACCCGGGTTCAGCTTCGATGCGGTGGGCGATGGCGCTGCCAAGAAGGCCACCGGGGTCATCCAGAAATACCGCGGTCGCGCCCTGCTGGTCGCCACCGGCAGCTGCGCGATCAACTGCCGCTACTGCTTCCGCCGCCACTTCGACTATGGCGCGGAAAACGCCGCCAAGGGCGGCTGGCAGGAGGCCGTAGCCGCCATCGCCGCTGACCCGGACATTGACGAAGTGATCCTGTCCGGCGGTGACCCGCTGTCACTGGCCACGCACAAGCTGGTGGAGCTGACCGACGCCCTGCGCGTGATCCCGCATCTCCGCCGCCTGCGCATCCATACCCGGCTGCCGATCGTGCTGCCGGAGCGCGTGGACGATGAACTGGTCTCCTGGCTGGGCAGCCTGCCGTGGCCGCTGGCGGTCGTGGTCCACGCCAACCATGCCAATGAATTCGATGCCAGCGTGGACGCGGCGATGGCCCGCCTGCGCGGCATCGGCGCCCAGCTGCTGAACCAGGCGGTATTGCTGCGCGGGGTCAACGACAGCGTGCAGGCCCTGCAGGACCTGAGCGAGCGCAGCTTCGCCGCCGGCGTGCTGCCCTACTACCTGCACCAGCTGGACCGGGTCGAGGGCGTGGCCCACTTCGAAGTGGACGACAGCCAGGCCAAGGCGCTGATTGCCGGCCTGACCGCGCGCCTGTCCGGCTATCTGATCCCGAAGCTGGTGCGCGAACTGCCCGGCGACCCGAGCAAGCGCCCGGTGTAACAAAAAAGGGGACGGAGGGAATTAAGTCGCAAATGCACAAGCGACTTAATTCCCTCCGTCCCCTTTTTTTGGCCGGCTACAGACCCGACTCGATCATCCGTACCACTTCAGTGGCGGTCACCGGATGGCTCAGCCAATAGCCCTGGCCCAGATCGCAACCGCGCTGCGCCAGCAGCTCGAACTGCGCCTGCTGTTCGATGCCTTCGGCCACCACCGTGATGCCCAGCGCGTGGGCCATTGCGATGATCGCCGTGGTCAGGGCCAGGTCGTCGGGATCACGCTGCATGTCCGCAACAAAGCTCTTGTCGATCTTCACGCCGTCCACGGGCACCTGGCGCAGATGACTGAGCCCGGAGAAGCCGGTACCGAAATCGTCCAGCCAGACCTTCACGCCGGTGCGGTGCAGCTTGTCCAGCAGCTGCGCGGCAACCATCTCGTCGCCGATCACGGCGGTTTCGGTCAGCTCCAGGTGCAGGCGCGACGCCGGCAGCCCGGACTCATGCAGGCACTGCGCGACCAGTGCCGGCAGTTCGCCGCCACGCAGCTGCCGCGGTGACACGTTGACCGACACGAACAGATCATCGCCCGCTGCCCCGCGCGGCCACTGCGAGGCCTCCATGCAGGCCGCACGCAGCACCTTCGGGCCGATGATCTCGATCAGGCCACTCTGCTCGGCCACCTCGATGAACACCGAGGGCGGGATCGTGCCCAGGGTCGGATGCTGCCAGCGCAGCAGTACTTCAACGCCGACCATGCGGCGGTCGCGCATGCGGAAGATCGGCTGGTAGGCCAGGCGCAGCTCACCGCGCTCCCAGGCGCCGCGCAGCTCCTGTTCCATATGCACGCGACGCTCGACCGCATGGTCCATCGCCCGGCTGTAATAGCGATAGCAGTTCTTGCCGGCCATCTTCGCCTGGTACATGGCGATGTCGCCGTTCTTCAGCAGCGTGGTCGCATCGGCAGCATCGTCGGGGAACAGGGTCACGCCGATCGAGGTGCCCAGGAACAGTTCCCTGCCCTGCACCACCAGCGGCTTGCCCAGCTCGCGCACCAGCACCTCGGCCAGCAGCCGCGCGTTGGCGGCCACGTCGCCATCACCGACCAGGATCACGAACTCGTCGCCGCCGAAGCGGGCCAGCAGCGCCTCATCGCCGCCCGCCTCGGTCACCGCGCGCCCGATGCGCTGCGCGAACTGCAACAGTGCCTCGTCACCGGCCTCATGGCCGAGGGTGTCGTTGACGCGCTTGAAATCGTCGATATCAGCGAACAGCAGGCCCAGCCGATGATTGGATGCGCGCGCCGCCATCAGGCGATGGTCCAGTGCTTCCCGGAACGCCAGCCGGTTGGTCAACCCGGTCAGCGCATCGGTATACGCCATGCGCCGTACCTCACGGTCATGGCGGGCGATGGAATCGCGCATCCGGGCAAAGCCGCGCACCAGCTCGCCGACCTCATCGTCGCGGGTATTCTCGGCCAGCGGCGCTTGGTAGTCGCCGGCCTCGATGCGGCGCGCCGCGGCAGCCAGATCCCGGATCGGCGCAACCAGGGTGCGCTGCACGTACAGGATCACCACCACGCCGATCACCACCAGCAGGCCCAGCATCAGCAGCAGCCAGCCCAGGTGACGGCTGCCAACCTGCTGCAGGCGCTCGCCCAGGGTGGCGTTGGCCGCCTGCTCGCGCTGCTGCACCTCATCCAGCGCCATGCCGACCCGGACGCCGCCAATGCGCTGGTTGCCGATCATGATCGGCATGGTGTTGTCGAGCACCTTCGGCGATTCCTGCACGACCAGCATCTGCGCGGCCGCGGCCTTGGGTGCCAGTGGATCGGCCATCGGCTGACCGAATCCGGACACCTCGACCGAGCCATCGTGTACCAGTCGGCCGCGTTCATCGAACACCAGTACATAGCGCACCACGGGCTGGCGCGCGGTACTGCGCACCAGTACGCCCACCTGGTCCAGGTCACGGTAGTACAACGGGTTGGCCAAGGCGTCGGACAGCTCACGCGCCATCGCCTCGCCGCGACTGCGCACGCTGCGGTCGAACAATTCATGGATGACGCCGCCGCTGAGGTTGCGCACCTCGCCCTGCATTGCGGCCTGCCGCCCCAACAACACCGCAAGGATCGCGATCACCACGACCATCGCCCCGCCCATCGCGAGCAGGAACCGGGCCTGCATCCCCGAGCCAAGCCACTTCATTCCACTTCCATCCGCACGCGCGTCAATCCTTGTCTCAATTCATCCAACCGCTGCTGCGCATGCGCATCGACGCGGTGGAACCCGGAAGTGCCAAAAAACCGATGCAGCGCCCCCTGTGCCTGCGGGTCGCTGGCTGCCTGCAGCAGTACTTCCTGCAGGCGATCGCGCACGCGTGGATCAAGGTCGGCGCGGACCATCTCCACCGCACGCGGGTAGGGCTCGGTGCGCAGCAGCTCGCGGAAGTCGCGCCGGAACGCTGCCGGCATCCGCCGCTCGTCGTTCCAGTCCACGCTGCTCACCGCCCCCACGTCAACCACCCCCTTGTGCACGAACGTCGCGATGTTCAGCTCGCTGCGTGCAAACACGTAACCCACACTGTCCCGGCCCGGCATGTCCCATGCACCGGCCAGGATCTGGGGCGACAGGCCCTCCTGCAGCAACGTCATCACCGGCACCAGATAGGCACTGGTGGACGCCGTGTTCTGCAGGGCCAGGCGATGGCCCCGCAGATCCTGCACGCGCTGGATCGGGCTGTCGCGGCGCACGAAGAACACCGTCTGGTAATCACGCACGCCGTTGCGCTCGGTCAGCAGCAGTGGACGGGCGCCACTGCGCTGGCCCAGCGCCACCGCCGTACCGGAGGTTTCCGTGACCCAGTCGACCCTGCCCCGCCGCAGATAGCTGGCCATCTGCTGCGGGTCGCGTGCCATCAGGATCCTCCCCTCCTTGATGCCAACGTCGTGCATGCGCGCCACCACGTAGTCCAGCAATGGTTGCAGCTGCTCGTAATGGGCCTTGGGATCATCGCTGATCCGGCCCAGCACCAGCACCGGGTCCGGTGCTGCACGCACCGTCCCGGCCAGCAGGACCATGGCCAGGCTCAGCAGTCCCCCCTGCATTGCCTTTCGCAGACCCGACACAGGCTTCATCCCCCCTGGGTATCCGGACAGACTACCCGAAAAAATGAGAACGTCGTCAGCTGTCCTTGCCGCCTGCCTGGGCCAGTCGCGCCATGCGCTGGGTGTCGGCGAGGATGCCGCGCAGCAGGCGCACTTCCTGCTCGCTCGGCTCACTGCGCAGGAACAGGCGGCGCAGCTTGCGCATCGCCGATTCCGGGGCGCGGCCCTTGTGGAAATCGATCTCGTCCAGCGTGTCGCCAAGCTGGGCGAAGAAGCTCTCCATCTGCTCGTGGCTGGCCGCCTGTTCGCGGAAGCCGGGCTCGGCATCGGTGGCCGGCTGCGCGCCCAGCAGCTGCATGCGCGTTTCATAGGCCAGCACCTGCACGGCGGCAGCCAGGTTGAGCGAGCTGAACTCCGGGTCGGACGGGATGTGCACCGCTGCATGGCAGAGCTGCAGTTCCTCGTTGGTCAGGCCGGTGCGCTCACGGCCGAACACCAGCGCCACCTCGGCGCCCTCGCCGGCCTTGGCCACCGCGCGGGCAGCGGCATCGGCCGGCAGGTACTCCTCCAGCTGGACGCGGCGTGCGCGGGCGGTGCAGCCCAGCACCAGGCGGCAATCGGCCACCGCCTCGGCCAGGGTGGCCACCACCGGGGCATCCCCCAGCACGTCTTCGGCACCGGCCGAGCGGCGGAAGGCCTCCTCGTCCAGTGGCTTTTCGGGGGCAACCAGCACCAGGCGGGCCAGGCCCATGGTCTTCAGGGCGCGGGCGGCGGCGCCCATGTTGCCGGGGTGCTGGGTACCGACCAGGACGAATCGGAGGCGGGTGGCGGCAGGAAACTGGGACATGAACAGGGAAAAGGTCGAGCTGGACGATGACCAATGGTAAACTGTGCGGCCGGCCACTGCGCCGGACCCGCTCTTTTCCCCCGCCAGTCCATCTCTTCTGCCTTTCCGGGAGCCCACGCCATGCAGAAACCCGCCGTAACCGTCATGGTCAAGGCCGCCCGCCTCGCCGGCAACGTCCTGTTGCGCAACATCAACAAGCTCGAGGCACTGAACGTGGTGCAGAAGGGCCGGATGGACTACGCCAGCGAAGTGGATGCGGACGCGGAAAAGGTCATCGTCAAGGAACTCAAGCGCGCCTACCCCGAATACGGTGTATTCGGCGAGGAAGGCGGCGTGCAGGGCGAGCGTCGCCACATGTGGGTCATCGACCCGCTGGACGGCACCAGCAACTACCTGCGCGGCGTGCCGCACTACTGCGTGTCGATCGCCCTGGTCGAGAACGGCGAGCCGACCGATGCGGTCATCTTCGACCCGCTGCGCAATGAACTGTTCACCGCCAGCCGTGGCGCCGGCGCCGTGCTGAACGACCGCCGCATCCGCGTGGCCGAACGCAAGGATCTGGAAGGCACCATGATCCACACCGGCTTCGCGCCGCGTGAGCGCAACCGCGCCAGCGCCCAGCTGAAGGCGGTCGACGCCCTGCTGGTGCACGGCGAAGACATCCGCCGCACCGGCTCGGCTGCACTGGACCTGGCCTACGTGGCCTGCGGCCGCGCCGACGCCTACTTCGAAGCCGGCGTGAAGGCATGGGACATCGCTGCCGGCCTGCTGCTGGTCCGCGAAGCGGGCGGCAAGGTCTGCGACTTCAAGGGCGCCACCCTGGGCCGCATGGACAACCGCGGTCCGGAGACCCACCAGATCGTGGCCGGCAACCTGAAGGTGGCCGAGTCGCTGCAGAAGGTGCTGGTGAACACTGGCTACGCGGCGGAGTTCGACGCGAAGTTCTGAGGTTTCGCGTAATGCGGTTCATGGAGACGGCGCCTGCGAGGGTGCCGTTTTCGTTTGTGCGCACGGAGAGTCATTTCCGCGACCGCGGAGGGGTGTCACTTTCTTTGCTCGTGCAAAGAAAGTAACCAAAGAAACACGCCGCCGGGGCGCGAGCCGATGCTGCGCATCGGTACCCTGCGCTCCTCGGCCCGTCGAGGGACGGTGCGGGAACTCGCTGCGCTCAGACACCCGCACCTCTTCGCCCTCGCCGGACCTGCGGTGCTCGGCTCGCTCAAGGCGGACCCAAGGTCAAATGCCACAGCGGCACCCGGTTGATCCCTGCCACGCGTGCATGCTGTTGCCCTTGATCTTGACCTTCCAGTCCGCCTTGAGCGAGCCGAGCATCGCAGGGGAATCAGGGGCGAAGAGGCGCCGGTGTCTGAGCGCAGCGAGTTCGGCGCCGTCCCCTGATTCACCGAGAAGCGCAGGGTACCGGCGCGTAGCGACGGCTCGCGGCTGGCGGAGCGTTTCTTTGGTTACTTTCTTTGCGCGCAAAGAAAGTGACACCCCTCCGCGGTCGCGGAAATGACCCTAGGCATCGCCTGGCGCCACCAATGCGTGCGCGCGCAAAACAAAAACGCCCGGCGCGAGGCCAGGCGTTCCTGCACTGCTTTACGAGCGAAAGCTCACGCCACCGTCGACGCCCGCAGCGCGGCGATGCGCTCTTCCAGCGGCGGATGGCTCATGAACAGCTTCTTCGCCGTCGAACCAGCAATACCGAAGGCGGCAATCTGGGTCGGCAGCGTGCTCTGGCCGTGGTTGAGCTGCAGGCGCTCCAGCGCGGCGATCATCTTCTGGCGGCCGGCCAGCGAGGCACCGCCGGCGTCGGCGCGGAACTCGCGGTGGCGCGAGAACCACATCGAGATCATCGTGGCGAACAGGCCGAACACCATCTCCAGCACGAACACGATGATGTAATAGGCGAAGCCGCGGCCGCCGCCTTCGCGGTTGCCGGACAGCGCGCTGTCGATGATGCCGCCGACCACGCGGGCCAGCACGATCACGAAGGTGTTCAGCACGCCCTGCAGCAGCGCCATGGTGATCATGTCACCGTTGGCGACGTGGGCGATCTCGTGGCCCAGCACCGCTTCGGCCTCGTCTTCGCTCATGTTGTGCAGCAGGCCGGTGGACACCGCCACCAGCGCGTTGTTGCGGTTGGCGCCAGTGGCGAAGGCGTTGATCTCCGGGCCTTCGTACACCGCTACTTCGGGCATGCCGATACCGGCCGCCTTGGCCTGGCGCTCGACGGTGGCCAGCAGCCAGCGCTCGGTCTGGTTGCGCGGCTCGGTGATCACCACCGCACCGGTGGAGCGCTTGGCCATCCACTTGGAGAGCAGCAGCGAGATGAAGGAGCCACCGAAGCCGAAGATCGCGGCCATGACCAGCAGGCCGCTCATCTGGCTTGGATTGACCCCGAGCAACGACATCACGATGCTGGCGAGAATCAGGACCGCGAAGTTGGTCGCCAGGAACAGGGCAATGCGGGTAAACATGGGAAAATCCGGCTCGGAAGGGGTCGATACCGGTCAATTTGCGGTGTGGTCAGCTTGAATTCAAGCGCCAACCTGACCGACGATTCAGCCAGCATGACCTCCCCCATTCCCTGCGGTCGTTTCGCGCCCTCGCCGACCGGCCTGCTCCATCCCGGATCCCTGCTCGCCGCCTTCGGCAGCTGGCTGCTCGCGCGACATAACGGCGGCTTGTGGCGGCTGCGCATCGAAGACGTCGATCCACCACGCACCGTGCCCGGCGCCGCCGAGTCACAGCTGCAGGCGCTGGCAGCGTTCGGCCTGGTCCACGATGGCCCGATCCTCTGGCAGAGCACCCGCGGCGAGGCCTACCAGGCCGCGCTGGACGTGCTGCTGGCCAGCGACCAGGCCTTTGTCTGCCACTGCAGCCGCAGCGACCTGGCCGCCAACGGCGGCATCCACCATCGTTGCGTCGCCCGGCAACCTCGACCGGACCCTGCCGTCCGCTTCCGCGTGCCACCGGGCAGCATCGTGCACTTCGACGATGGCCTGCGCGGCCCGCAGCAGCAGGACGTGCACGCCGAAGTCGGCGACTTCGTGCTGCGCCGCGCCGATGGCTGCTGGGCCTACCAGTTGGCCGTGGTGGTCGATGACGCCGCACAAGGAGTGACCGAAGTGGTGCGCGGCGCCGACCTGCTCGACTCCACCGCGCGGCAGATCCTGCTGCAGCAGGCATTGGGGCTGGCGGTGCCGCGCTACTGGCACCTGCCGCTGCTGCTGGATGCGCCGGGCCACAAACTGTCCAAGTCGCTGGCGGCGCTGCCGGTGGACAGTTCGCACCCGCTGCCCGTGCTGCGCCAGCTCTGGAAGCTGCTCGGCCAGGCACCTGGGGCGCTGGAACCTGCGCACGACCTGGATACGCTGCTGGCCACCGCTCGGCAGGCCTTCGACCCGGCACGACTGCCGCGGACCGACATCCTGTTGCCAGCCGGCGCACTTTCCGCGCCGATGTTGCAGAATCCCCCTTCCCCCACCCGACACCCGGACAACACTCCATGACATCTCGCGTCGCACTGGTCACCGGCGGAACCGGCGGCATCGGCACCGCCATCTGCCAACGCCTGGCCGACCAGGGCCACCGGGTCGCCACCAACTACCGCGACGAGGCCAAGGCCCGCGCCTGGCAGCAGGCAATGACCGAACGCGGCTACAGCGTGTCGATCTTCCCGGGCGATGTCTCCGATCCAGGCAGCGCCGAAGCGCTGGTGCGCGCGGTCGAGGCCGAACTGGGTCCGGTCGAGATCCTGGTCAACAACGCCGGCATCACCCGCGACACCACCTTCCACCGCATGCGCGCGGACCAGTGGCACGATGTGATCAACACCAATCTCAATTCGGTGTTCAACGTCACCCGTCCGGTCATCGAGGGCATGCGCCGCCGCGGCTGGGGCCGGGTCATCCAGATCAGCTCGATCAACGGCCTGAAGGGCCAGTACGGTCAGGCCAACTACGCGGCGGCCAAGGCCGGCATGCACGGCTTCACCATCTCGCTGGCCCGCGAGAACGCCGGCTTCGGCATCACCGTCAACACCATTTCGCCCGGCTACGTCGCTACCGACATGGTGATGGCGGTGCCGGAGGAGGTGCGTGCCAAGATCATCGCCGACATCCCCACCGGACGCCTGGGCAAGCCGGAGGAAATCGCCTACGGCGTCTCGTTCCTGGTCGCCGATGAAGCCTCGTGGATCACCGGTAGCAACCTGGACATCAACGGCGGCCACCATATGGGTTGGTAAGCCGCGCAGCGGGCCATCGCGGCGAACGCCGCCGGCCCCTGCCAAGAGTCATGCTGCGCAGCACGCAAACCCTTGTTGCGCAACATGATCGCCGCCGAAAGCCAAGCCTGGCGGGGGCTGAGGCGGTTGCAACGGCTGCTGCACTGCGCCATGCTGCGCGTCTACTGTGACGAGTACCGCTTCATGGCTGCGACCCGCATCATCAAGAAGTATCCGAACCGCCGTCTCTACGACACCGAGATCTCCAGCTACATCACCATCGAGGACGTGCGCCAGCTGATCCTGGACGGTGAAGACTTCGAAGTCCGCGACGCCAAGAGCGGCGACGACCTCACGCGATCGGTCCTGCTGCAGATCATCGCCGACCAGGAACAGGACGGCGAACCGATGCTGTCCACCCAGCTGCTGAGCCAGCTGATCCGCTTCTACGGCGATTCCCTGCAGGGCTTCATGGGCAACTACCTGGAGCGCAGCATGCAGGTCTTCCTCGACCAGCAGCAGCAGTTCCGCCAGCAGATGGGCAACCTGCTGGGGCAGACCCCGTGGGCGATGATGAACCAGCTGACCGAGCGCAACCTGGAGCTGTGGCAGGAATTCCAGCGCAACATGGGCACCGGCTTCGGTGGCCCGCGTCCGGGCGGCACCGGAACCGGAACCGGAACCGGCGCAGGTACCGGCAACAAGCCGAACGAACCGGGCACCGGCACCGGCGGCAAGACCCGCCGCTGAGCTGCAGCATCGGCTGATACGAAAACGGCGCGCCCCTGGCGCGCCGTTTTGTTTGGCATCGCGCCAACGATACGTCAGCGTTTCGCCTTGCACCCCGTGCATACGCGCTCGACCTTGTAACCCTTCGCCTTCAGCTTCTCGACCACGCCGTCGTTGCCCAGCAGGTGCAGCGTGCCCACCACCACCAGCGTACCGCCCTGCCCTGCCTGCAGGTACGGCAGCAGCTTCGGCACCCAGGCGTCATTGCGGCCGGTATTGATGCGCTGATACAGCTGCGGATACTGCTGGCGCATTTCCGCCGCCATCCGGGTCCACAGCACGCGCTCGTCACCGCGGCGCCAGGCGTCGTGCAGCTGGCGTGCCTGCTCGTCGGCCTTGCCGGCCTGGTCCAGCGCTTCGGCCAGCATCTGCCGCTGTTCCTGCAGCGTCATTCCGTCGAGCATGCCGATCTGGGTGTCGATGTCTTCCAGTCCCGCAGTCTTGCGCCCGGTCTTCTGCGCACGCTCCATGAAGTGACGGTCCAGGCCCAGTGCCGGGTCCAGGCCCAGCTTCTGCATCTGCCCGACCGAAATGCTCAGGCCGACAAACCACGGCTTCATCCCCTGCATCTGCGCCAGCGGCAGCTTGTTTTCGGTGGCGAACACCTGCAGCTTCTGCCAGGTCGCAGCATCCAGATCGCGCTTGAGCTCGCTGCCATCGGTGCGCACCGCCGCCTGCACCATGCGGCTGGCCAACTGTGGCGACTGCATGTCTTCCGGCGACAGTTCGAACACGACCCGCTGCGAAGCCTCGAACGCCTGTTCGACATCGGGCGACAACGGGTAGTCCTGCGGCTTCAGCAGGTGGAAGGAACCGAGCAGGTAGAGGCGCGAATCGCCCGGACCGGTCACTTTCCACAGCAACGGCACCGGCGGCTTGGCCGCCGCTGCGCCAGTGGTATCGGCTTGCACGGTACGCGCTGCAACCAGCGGTGCCAGCGCACAGGCCGCCAACAGAACGGTGGCACGCAACAGGGATCTGATCGGCATATCAGCCTTCTCCTTCAGGCAGGTGGTACGCCTTCTCGCCCGCTTCCACACGCAGGTCCAACCGGTTTTCCGGTGGCGCCAACGGGCAGGTCGCGTAAGCGGTGAACGCACACGGTGGGTTGTAGGCATGGTTGAAATCGATGCGCACGGTGCCATCGGCAGCGGGGGCATCGGTATCCAGATAGCGACCGGCCGGATAGCTGCCACGGCCACTGGTGCGATCGGCAAAGATCAGGAACAGCGGCTGCCCCGGCGCACCGATCGCCTCCAGCCGCCAGCTGCGGCCATCGCGCTGGAACTCGACCGCGCCGGCATTGGGCATTTCGGTGGTCAGGCCGGTGATGTCGACGATGGGCAGGGTCTTGCCCGGCGGGTGCGCGATGAAGCGCGCCTGCACCTGCCAGTCCGGGCCGCCCGGCCAGTACTCCAGCCCACCGAAATCGCGACGTGCCGGCGCATCGGCGTGCTTGACCCGCAGCGCATCGCGCGGACCGCGGCGGATGATGCTGAGCTGGCCTTTGCCGCCATCGAAAGCCAGCAGCGTCGGCTGCGGATCCTTGTCGGTGTCGATGCGGATGCGGCCGCGCACCGGCTGGCCATCATGGCTGACATCCACACCGGCTTCGGGCGTAAACCACCATTGGCTGCCTTCACGGCGCAGCAGGCCCAGCTTGTCCGGCCCAACCGCCAGGCGGATGCCATTGGTCGCGCCGCTGCCGACGAAGTGGGATTTGTTCTGCAGCCAGTGCAGGCCGACCAGCGCGGTCCAGCCATCGGGCCGGGTCAGGTCCTGATAGCGTGCCACCCGCCACTGCTGCTGCTCGGCGGCATAGGACGGATCCTCCGCGGCCGAGGCCGGTGCCGGCGGCGTTGCCGGGCTGCAGGCGGCCAACACCAAAGCGGCCAGCAGGCCGCCCATTCCCCGATAACGCATCGATGCTCCCCTCAACGTCCGCGCAGGAACCAGCGGTCGATCTCCGCCAGCGAAAAACGGGCCCAGGTCGGTCGGCCGTGGTTGCACTGGCCGGACCGCTCGGTGATTTCCATGTCGCGCAGCAGCGCGTTCATTTCCGGCACGGTCAGGCGCCGGTTGGCGCGCACCGCCCCATGGCAGGCCATGGTCGACAGCAGTTCGTCACGTGCACTGGCCACGCGCCGGCTCTGGCCGTGTTCGCGCAGGTCGGTCAGCACGTCGCGCAGCAGGCCTTCCGGTTCGGCATGCGCCAGAAGCGCCGGAATACTGCGCACGTGCAGCGCACCGGGACCGGCACGGGTCACTTCGAAGCCCAGTGCGGCCAGGGTTTCACTTTCATTCTCGGCGGTGTCGGCTTCGCGCTCGCCCACCGCCAGCGTGATCGGCACCAGCAACGGTTGCGACTGCAGGCCGATGCCATCGTGCGCGTTCTTCAGCCGCTCGTAACCGATGCGTTCGTGTGCCGCGTGCATGTCGACCACGATCAGGCCTTCGGCGTTCTCGGCCAGGATGTAGATGCCATGCAGCTGCGCGATCGCGTAGCCCAGCGGTGGCACGCCAGCGTCGGCACTGGTGACCGGCAGCCCGTTCTCGGTCGGCATCGGCGGCAGCGCAGCACCGCGTTCGGCGCCGGCCGGTGCGGCATACAGCGCGGCATAGGCCGCCGGTGCATCGGCCACCTGCAATCCCAGCGGTTGCTGCGGGCGCCAACCCGAGAATCCACCACCGCCACCACTCGAACCGGCACCCGGTGCGGCACCGCGTACCAGACCGAAACCGGAGGCACCCGCACTGGAGACCATCGGTGCCGCGCCTGCATCCACCGGATGCGCGGAGCCGGCGCCGATGTCCTGCACCGACATGCCGGCGCGGGTATCGGCCAGCGCATCCTTCAGCGTGCGGTAGACAAAATCATGCACCAGCCGCGAGTCGCGGAAGCGCACCTCGTGCTTGGCCGGGTGCACGTTGACGTCGACGCGGGTCGGGTCAAGCTCCAGGAACAGCACGTAGGCCGGTTGGCGGCCGTGATACAGCACGTCGCCATAGGCCATCTTCACCGCATGGGCGACGCTGCGGTCGCGCACCGAGCGGCCGTTGACGTACAGGTACTGCTGGTCGGCGCTGGCGCGCGAATAATGCGGCTGCGCGATCCAGCCGTGCAGGCGCAGGCCGGCACCGCTGTGGTCGACGCGAACGGCCTGGTTGGCGAAATCCTCGCCCAGCGTTTCGGCCAATCGCGCATCGGAATACAGATCGCCCGGCTTGTAGCGACGCGAGGCCTTGCCGTTGTGCGAGACGCGCAGTTCGACATCCGGCCGCGCCAGCGCCAGCGAACGCAGCCATTCTTCGATATGGCCCAGCTCGGTGCGCTCGGCGCGCAGGAACTTGCGCCGCGCCGGTACGTTGTAGAACAGCTCGCGCACTTCCACCGTGGTGCCCGGCGCATGCGCGCGCGGCGTAACTTCGCCGATCTTGCCGCCTTCGATCTGCAGCGCCGAACCGTGTTCGTCATGTGCACGACGCGAGGACAGGGTGAAGCGGCTGACCGAGGCGATCGATGGCAGCGCTTCACCCCGGAAACCTAGCGTGGCCACCGATTCAAGATCGTCCAGATCGGCGATCTTGCTGGTGGCGTGGCGCGATACCGCCAGCGGCAGCTGTTCCGGCGCGATGCCACTGCCGTTGTCGCGGATGCGGATCAGGCGGACACCGCCCTCCTCAAGATCGATATCAACGCGGCTGGCGCCGGCATCGATCGCGTTCTCGACCAGCTCCTTGACCACCGACGCGGGACGTTCGACCACTTCGCCAGCGGCGATCTGGTTGATGAGGATCTCCGGCAACGGCCGGATCGGGCGCGGATGGGTAGCAGACGTCATGCGGGGATGATAACGGAGCGGCCGAGG
>NZ_JAOECR010000072.1:0-17981 GCF_029836955.1 Stenotrophomonas sp. GD04054
GCCTCAGTACGCGATCCAGGCGTCGCGCCACGCATAGCCGGTGCCCGGACGATAGGCATCGGCATTGATGTTGCACCAGGCGCCTTCCGGGAACGGGCGGCAGGCATACAGCTTGCCGTCAGTGCCCTTCACCACTGTCTCGCCCGGCTTGTAGCTGCCGAGGCCGGCCGGATACACGAAGTCGAAGTCGCCGCCCGGCGGATCGACCGGATCGATCGGGCCCGGCCCCGGCACCTGGGTTTCCAGTTGGAAGCGGTTGCCCGGCTTCAGGTACACGCGGTTGTCGGTGGCCGAGGCGACCGGCGTGATCACGCCGTTCTTCATCACGCCCACGCGCGCGTGCTGTGCGCTGGCGTTGACCTTGCGGGCCAGGGCCAGCGGCCACTGCGTCGGGCTGGTCTGGCCAGCGGCCAGTTTGGTTTCCACGCGCTCCAGGTCGTTGCCGTTGGCATTGAACACACGCAGGGTCACGGTGCTGTCCACGTCCAGTGCGCCATTGGCGGTCACCGCGCCGGCATCCTGCCACTGCGGCGGCGGAACCACGCCACCGCCACCTTCGAAGCGCACGTCCATGCAGGTGTAGAAGGCTTCCTGCGAATCCGAGCGCTGCCAGGTGTTGTAGATGATGTGCTGGCCAGTGCGCTTGGGCAGCGGGCAGTCCAGCTTGTAGACACCGCCTTCGGACAGCGGCACGTTGCCCAGGGTGCAGAATTCCTGCAGGTCGGCCCAGCGCAGCGGGCTGCCCGGCTGCCAACCGTCACGGGTGACGTAGAACTTCCACTCGCGGGTGGCGTGCGGCGCCGGCGCCAGGAATTCGAAGGTGTAGCGGCCACGCGAATCGGCGCGCACCGGCGTGGTCGGCCAGTCGCTGCGATTCAGATCGAGGCCGCGGTACTTGGGGATGCTGGCGCTGCACAGCTCGCCATCGCGCACCAGGTCACGGTGGTTGCCATTGGCGTTGCCGTGGGCGATCGCGCTCCAGTCATAGAACGGCTGCGCGCCGCCGATGGCCTTGGCCGCGGCACAGGCTGGGTTGGTCGGGTTTTCCGGATTGCCTTCGTGGCACTGCTTCACGCGGCTGAGCGGCTTGGACATGGTGCCGTGGGCGAGGGCGCTGCCGGACAGGGCCAGGCCGGCAACGATGGACAGAGCGAGGACTGCCCGGTGGGACAGATGCATGCAGGAACTCCTTTGCGAAGTGTGGGAAACCTCGCGCAGTCTTCACATGCAGGGCCGTCGGCAACATCGGACAAGTTTGAAATCGATGGCGGCTGTGTTCGATCTGCAACACGGTGCTCACTGTGCCGCCATCCGGGCGAAAGGCGGTGCACTGTGCACCGCCTCCCGCATCACTGCCTCAGTACGCGATCCACGCATCGCGCCATGCTGCACCCACGCCCGGCCGGTAGGCTTCGGCGTTGACGTTGCACCATGCACCTTCCGGGAACGGGCGGCAGGCATAAAGCTTGCCGTCGCCGCCCTTCACCACGGTCTGGCCCGGCACGTAGCTGCCGATACCGGCGGGATACACGTGGTCAAAATCACCGCCCGGTGATGGCGTGCCGGGGTCGGGCACCTGGGTATCGAGCTGGAAGCGGTTGCCATCCTTCAGGTACACGCGGTTGGCGGTGGCCGAGGCCGTCGGTGTGATCACGCCATTGCTGAGCACGCCCACGCGTGCGTGCTGGGCGCTGGTATTGACCTTGCGGGCCAGCGCCAACGGCCACTGCGCGGCCGCAGTCTGGCCACTGGCCAGGGTCGCTTCCACGCGTTCGACATCATTGCCGTTGGCGTTGAACACGCGCAACGCCAGGGTGGTGCCGACCGGCAGCTCGCCGCGCGCGGTGACCGGGCCGGCATCCTGCCACTGCGCTGCGGGCGGGGTGCTGCCACCGCCTCCTTCAAAGCGCACGTCCATGCAGGTGTAGAACGCTTCGGTCGAATCCGAGCGCTGCCAGGTGTTGTAGATCACATGCTGGCCGCTGCGCTGTGGCAGCGTGCACTGCAGCTTGTAGGTGCCATCGGCCGACAGCGGCGTGTTGCCCAGCGTGCAGAACTCCTGCAGATCGGCCCAGCGCAGCGGGCTGCCCGGTTGCCAGCCGTCGCGGGTGACGAAGAAGCGCCAGTCACGCGTGGCGTGCGGCGCGGTCGCCTTGAACACGAAGGTGAACTTGCCGCTGGCGTCTGGCTGGATCGGTGTGGTCTGCCAGTCGCTGCGGTTAACATCCAGCCCGCGGAAGGTCGGGTTGTTGCCGCTGCACAGCTTGCCATCGGGCACCACGGCCTGGTGGTTGCCGTTGGCGCTGGCCTGGTTGATGCCATTCCAGTCGTAGAACGCCTGCGAACCGCCCACCGCTTTCGCGGCGGCGCAGGCCGGGTTGGTCGGGTTCTCCGGATTGCCCTGGAAGCAGGCATAGACGCGGCTGACCGGCGTGGTCATGGTGCCGTGGGCGAACGCGTTGCCGGCCAGGCACAGGCCCGCAGCGGCGAACGAGGTGGCCAGCAACAGCGGTGTGGATCGGAATGACATGGCGCTTCCTTGTGGTCGTCGAAAGAGAACGGTGACCGCAGGAGCTGCGCTGCACGGCGGACTTTCGGCGGCACCACGGCGAGTATCGAGTCGCGATGCAGGGGGCGGAACCACCGAAGCGCCGATCCGTGACTGGGGGTGTGAAGCCCTTCCCGCCGGCTTCACGCGGGGCTGAACGGATGCGTTGGCGATCACGTCTTCGGCGTGGCATCGATCACGTCGTGGAGATCGTGCTGGGCAATCTCGCAGTCGATCCGATCGGCCTGGCACGAGAAGCAGCCGTGGGCCGCGTTGTGCAGCTGCACGAAGGCCACGGCAGGGTCGGCAAACAGCGCGTCCAGCCGGGCGGCAACATCAGTGCCCGCGCTGATCTCTGCGGCCAGCATCAATGCAGCCTGGTCATAGGCGCGCAACGAGATCGTACGGCGCTGTACATAGGCGGGTACCTCACCCGGCGGCAGCACGCAGCGCGTTACGCCACGCTGCACGAAGATCGGGCCCGAGGCGTGATAGGGCGAGTGCAGCGGCAGGTGCACATGGGACAACAGCAGCAGCTCGCTGCCGCTGGGCGGATCGCTCAGGCCGATCCGGCAGGGGTGTCCTCCTGTTTCGCCGGCCCAGCGACGCTGGATGCCGAGCGCAGCCAGCGCGGTGTCACTCTTCTCGAACAGGTGCTGGAAGGGGCGGTGGTCGAGGCCACCGAGGTACCACGCATGCATGGGCGTCTCCTTGGTTTTCCCGGATTCTGCGCACGCACCGGCCGTCATGCTCGCCGTTTTAAGACCCGGCATCGCCATCGGGCCAGGCAGTGCCACGGGGATCGCACCGCAAGGCGCTAAGATGCGCGCGCCGCCCCGGCCGATGAGCGCCGCATGTCCCTGGATTTCCCCACCATCACCGTGCTTGGCTTCCTGCTCTGCATCGGCATCGCCGTGGGGTTCTCATTGCTGCTGGTGGTGCTGCGCGGGCAACCGGTGCTGCGCCTGTGGACCGCCAGCCTGTGGCTGCTGACCCTGGGCGTGACCCTGCTGGCGCTGCGCCCCTACCTGCCGTTGGCGCTGGCCATACTGGCCGGGAATGCGGCGATGGCCGGTTGCGCGGTGCTGATGCTGCGCGGCGTGGCGCTGCATCTGGAACAGCCGCTGCCGCTGTGGCGGCCGTTGTTGATGGCAGCCGCGTTCATGGCCTGCATCTTCGCCTTCCTGGTGCTCTGGCCGGACCTGGGCGTGCGCCTGCAGGTGTTCAGTGTGTTCACGCTGCTGGTCGATGGCTGGATCGCCTGGCTGCTGCTGCGGCATGCCCCCGTACAGCAGCGCACCAGCTGCCGTCTGGCGGCGGCGGTGTTCCTGGCCGAGGCGGCACTGTACGCGGTGCGCCTGTTCCTGCCGGTGGCGCCCGATGCCGGTGAGGACATCATGCGCACCGGCACGCCGATGTTCGTCACCTACATTGCCGGGGTGATGCTGGAGCTGGCGCGATGTTTCGCGATGGTGCTGCTGCTGGTCGAGCGCATGCTGGTCGATCTGCGGCGTGCGGCACGCACCGATGGCCTGACCGGGCTGCTCAACCGCAGCGCGGTGCTGGCCGATGGCCAGGCGCAGTTGCAGCGGCTGCGTCGGCAGGGCCGGCCACTGGCCCTGCTGCTGGTCGACGTCGATCACTTCAAGCAGATCAACGACCGCTGGGGCCACCTGGCCGGTGACCAGGTACTGCGTCACTTCGCTGCGCTGCTGCAGCATGGTTTGCAGGGCCACGACACGCTGCTGGGCCGCTACGGTGGCGAGGAGTTCGTGCTGGTGCTGGCCGGCAGCACACAGGGTGAAGCGATGGCGTGGGCCGCCGCGATCCGTACCGCTCTGCAGCAGAAGCCGGCGCGGCTGGGCACCGGGCCGGTGACGGTCACCGCCAGCATCGGCCTGGCCATGGACGACGGCCATGGCGACCTGTCCACGCTGCTGGCAGCGGCGGATGCGGCGCTGTACCGGGCCAAGGCCGCAGGCCGCGACCGCCTGGCCTGCGCCACGCCGGCGGAGATTTCGCGTCTGCCCATCGCCGACGACGCCGTGCCCGTGTAAGTTGAGTCACATCTTCCGCGGCAGCCCGTCGTGGTTGCCAGGAACGTCCTCCAGGGGAAACGAGCACGATGCAAAGACACCACCTCGCGTTGGCCGCAGCGTTGGCCAGCCTGATGCTTGCCGGTTGCAGCCAGTCACCATCACCCGGCGCCGAAAGCGCCAGCGATGCACCCAGCCGCCGTTTCGGCACGATCGACTTCCAGCCCTGCACGTTGTCCACCGAAGGCGCCAGCGCCAACGTGGAAGCGCAGTGCGCCACCCTGCAGGTGCCGGAAGTCCGGGCCCAGCCCGATGGCCGACGCATTGGCCTGCGCATCGCCTGGCTGGAATCGGGCAGCAGCGGCTCCAGCCAGCCCGACCCGGTGTTCTTCCTGGCCGGTGGCCCCGGCCAGGCGGCCAGCGAAGTGGCGGTCATCGTCGATACCGCGCTGCGCCAGGTGCGCAAGCAGCGCGACATCTTCCTTGTCGACCAGCGGGGTACCGGTGGCTCCAACCCGCTCAGCTGCCTCGGCGCGGACGGCAAGGACCTGCAGATGGACGAGGACGCCGCTCCCACCGAGGCGTCGCTGCGCGACTACGCGCAGCGCTGCGCGGCCTCGCTGCAGGGGCGTGCCGATGCCCGCTTCTACACGACCACCGAAGCCATCGCCGACCTGGATGCGGTACGCCAGGCCTTGGGCGTGGACCGGATCAACCTGGTCGGCGGCTCATACGGTACCCGCGTGGCCCAGCGCTATGCCGGTGCCTATCCGCAGCACACCCGCAGCATCGTCATCGATGGCGTAGTGCCCAATGAACTGGTGGTGGGCGGCGACTTCGCCACGACGTTCGAGGATGCGATCGCCCTGCAGTCGGCGCAGTGCCGCAAGGATGCCGCCTGCAGCAAACGCTTCCCGACCGACACCCGCGCGCAGCTGCGCAGCGTGGTCGAGACCCTGCGCCGTGCGCCGGTCTCGGTGGAGTATCGCGACCCCGGCACCAACCAGACCCGACAGGATGTGCTGAGTCCGGACAGCGTGATCGGCCTGGCGTTCGCCTTCTCCTATGTGCCGCAGTATTCCTCGCTGCTGCCGCTGGTGCTCGATGAAGCCGCGCATGGCCGCTATGCACCGCTGGCGTCGCTGGCACGCGGTGCGAACCGCAGCATGGATTTCCAGATCAACCGAGGCATGCAGTGGTCGGTGATCTGCAGCGAGGATGCGCCGCGTTACAAGGCGCCGGTCGAGGACCCGGAGCGACTGTTCGGCAACGACGTGGCCAGTGCCTTCTTCGCGGCCTGCCCGGTATGGCCGCACCAGCCGGCGTCAGCGTCCAATGCCGTGCCGCTGCGCAGCGACGTACCGGCGCTGCTGCTGTCCGGTGAACTCGACCCGGTGACGCCACCACGCTATGCCGAACAGGTCCTCAAGGGCCTGCCCAATGGCCGCGCGCTGGTCGCCCGCGGCCAGGGCCACGGCACGCTGAGTGCCGGCTGCATGCCGCGCCTGCTCGGCCAGTTCATCGACAAGACCGATGCCAAGGCGCTGGATGCCGGCTGCCTGGACACGCTGAGCTACGTGCCGGCGTTCACCTCGTTCAACGGATGGGAACCATGATCGTCGCCGACAACCTGCACAAGGCTTTCGACACCCGCACCGGCCGCATCCAGGCGGTCTCCAACGTCGGCTTCCGCGCCGAGGACGGCCGCATCACCGGCCTGCTGGGCCCCAATGGTGCCGGCAAGACCACTACCATGCGCATGCTGTACACGCTGATGACCCCGGACCAGGGCAGCATCAACGTCGATGGTGTCGATGCCGCACGCAATCCGGTGGAAGTACGCCGCCACCTTGGCGTGCTGCCCGATGCGCGTGGCGTCTACAAGCGCCTGACCGCGCGCGAGAACATCGCCTACTTCGGCGAGCTGCATGGCCTGTCGGCCGAGCGCATCCGCGAACGCATCGAAGTGCTGTCGCATGCCCTGGACATGGGTGACATCCTCGACCGCCAGACCGATGGCTTCTCGCAGGGCCAGCGCACCAAGACCGCGATCGCCCGCGCGCTGGTGCACGACCCGCGCAACGTCATTCTGGATGAGCCGACCAACGGCCTGGACGTGATGACCACGCGCGCACTGCGCCGCTTCCTGCTGGGCCTGCGCGAAGAGGGCCGCTGCGTGATCCTGTCCAGCCACATCATGCAGGAGGTGGCCGCGCTGTGCGATCACATCGTGATCATCGCCAAGGGCACGGTGATGGCTGCCGGCAGCGCCGATGAACTGCGTGCGCAAGCCGGCGAATCCAACCTGGAAGACGCGTTCGTGAAACTGATCGGCAGCGAAGAGGGCCTGCACGCATGAGCATGATGTCGACCCTGATGACGGTGATGCGCAAGGAACTGCGCGACCTTTCCCGTGATCGCCGCACGCTGCTGCTGACCCTGCTGTTCGGGCCGCTGCTGTACCCGGTGCTGCTGCTGGGCATGGGCAAGCTGGCCGAGAGCCGGGTACGCACCCAGATTGAACAACCGCTGCAGATTCCGACCATCGGTGCGGACAACGCCCCCAATCTGGTGCGTTTCCTCGCCGCGCAGGGGCTGAACGCCGCACCGGCACCGAAGGACCTGGCCGAGGCCATCCGCAGCCAGGAGATCGATGTGGCGCTGCGCATCAGCGATGACTTCGGCAAGGACTGGGCCGATGGCAAGCCGGCGCTGGTGGAGGTGATCAAGGACAGTACCCGTCGTGCCGCCGAAGTGCCCAGCGCACGTCTGGAGGCGGCACTGGCCACCTACAACGGCCAGGTGGGGGCACTGCGATTGATGGCGCGCGGCATCGACGCACAGGTGGCGCGGCCGCTGGATGTGGCGCGCCAGGACCTGGCCAGTGCCGAGGCCAAGCGCGGCATGATCCTGTCGATGCTGCTGCCGGTGCTGCTCACGCTGACCTCGTTCATCGGCGGCGCCTATCTGGTGATGGATGCCACCGCCGGCGAGCGCGAGCGGCAGTCACTGGAACCGTTGCTGGCCACGCCCGGCTCGCGCAGCGCGATCGTCAGCGGCAAGATCGCGGCTGCCTGTGTGGTCGGCTTTGTGTCACTGCTGCTGACCCTGGTCGCATTCAAGGTGAGCGCACAGATCGCGCCCGGCAACATCGGCCGCCAGTTCAACATGAACGTCGGTTCGATGCTGCAGATGCTGCTGGTGATGTTGCCGATGCTGATGATCGGCACCTCGCTGCTGACCTTCCTGTCGGCCGCGGCCAAGAGCATGAAGGAAGCGCAGAGCCACATGACCTGGCTGATGCTGTTGCCGATGATGCCCGGCTACGCGCTGGTGGCCTATCCGCTGAAGAGCGAGCTGTGGCAGTACGCCGTGCCGTTCCTGTCGCAGAACCAGATGCTGTTGAAGGTGATCCGCCACGAGACCATCACGCCGTCGGTCTGGGCCATCTATCTCGGTGCCAGCCTCGGCCTGGCCGCACTGCTGTGGTTCGCCGCCGTGCGCCGTTACCACAACGAGCGCCTGGCGATCTCGGGCTGACTGCAAAAAGGGGACGGAGGGGATTAAGTCGTTTTTAACCCTCCGCCCCCTTCTTCTGAGGGCGCCCCCGCTTGCGCAGCACCACGGGGCGGCCCAGTGTCTGTTCCACCATCCGCAGGTAAGCTGCATTTCCCAACGGATGCTGCCCGGCACTGTGCGCGCGTATTGCCGGCAGGTCGGCGGACGCGTTCACGTCCCGCAGGAACTGCGCATAGAGCGTCGTCCGCTGTCGCTTGGTCGAGGCCAGTGCCTGAAAGGCGGGGTGTTCTGTCAGCATCGGATCATCGCGGCGCTGCAGGTTTCCATGCACGCTCGACCATGGGTGATCTTCCGGGGCGCCTGTCATGCCTGCACGAACCGGATTGAGTTCGATGTAGCGATAAACGCTGAGCAGATAGGCGTCGCTGTCCACCATCGAAGAATGGAAGCGGCCCTGCCAGAGTGGTCCGCTGCGCTCATGCCGCTGATTGAACGCCTGGACGTAGTTGTTGCCCTGCATCCGCATCGCGTTGGCCAAGCCGGCCTGAGTGGAGGGTGTGGCCAATAGATGGACGTGATTGCCCATCAATACATAGGCATGCAGCGCGACCTGATGCTTCAGGAAGGCGCTGTGCAAAAGGTGCAGAAACAGCTGGCGGTCGATATCGTCAACGAAGATCGCCCCCTTGTTCACACCGCGCTGGGTTACGTGATACGGCTGTTCGGCCAACATCAGGCGTGCTTGTCGAGGCATGGCAGTTCAGGGGGTTCAAGGAATCATCAGCCTGCCGCCTCCGTGACCGCGAAGGGCATCAGGCGATGCCGCGAGTTGATGTGGGGGAGGGCAGAAGCGACTTAATCCCCTCCGTCCCCTTTTCCATACCGCGCAGGCGTCACCCCCATCTCGCGCTTGAACACGGCGATGAAGGCACTGGGTGTGTCGTAGCCCATCGACAGCGCGACGCTGATCACCGGTTCGCCGGACAGCAGGCGTGGCAGCGCCAGCAACACCCGCAGGCGTTGCCGCCACTGGCTCAGCGTCATCTGGGTCTCGGCCAGCCAGTGGCGCGCCAGGCTACGGCTGGACAGTCCAATCGCGGCCGCCCAGTCCTCGACGCTGCGAAGGTCGTCCGGTGAACGTGCGAGTGCGGCAGCGATCCGTCGCAGGCGACGGTCACGCGGTTGTGGCAGGGCAAGCGGCAGAGGCTTGCTGGCGGCAATCTCATCGGCGATCACACCGGCCAGTCGTGCCTGTGTGGCATCCAGTGGAACATGCGGCCACTGCAGCGCCCGAATCACCGCGGCCTGCAGCAGCGGCCCCGGCTGGAAGATGCGAGGGGCTGCAGGCAGGTCGGTGCAGGCCTGCGCGCTGAAGTACAGGCTCCAGCCGTCGAACGCGCTGGTACTGGCCAGAGCGTGGGGCAGCGAAGGTGGTATCCAGGCGACATGACCCGCCGGCAGCAGCCAGTGCAGGTCGCCCACCTCGATCCGCAGCAGGCCCTGATGTGCACCCAGCAGCTGCCCGCGGGCGTGCTGATGGCGTGCCGTGCGGCGCGGACCCGGCAGGCGCAGCTGCGCCCCCAGCAATGCAGGCCCGTCGGCGGCATTGGCCAGCGCCGGGTCAATCAATGCGGTGGTTGTCTGATCTGCCATATCGATTGGCAGTTATACGGCAGAAACGTCGCGTCCGGGCTCCGACACTGGAGCCCACTTCAACGGAGCGCTTCCCCATGCAGCCACAGGACATTCTTCCCGACCATCAGAACGACGTGCAGGTAAATGGCCTCACCGTGCGCAAGGGCAGCGTCGGTGCCTTCCTGGCCAGCGTCCGTGCCTGGCAGGATCCCACCAGCGATGATGCCACCCGCGCCACTGCCGAAGCCGACCTGCGTGCGTTGCTGCCCGGCCTGCATGCGCTAGGCCTGTTCCAGGTGCTGGCTGCGCGCGATCCGGCGTTGCAGCGCCTGATTGATGGCGCTGCCTGAAACGGACAAGGCCCGGACGGACCGGGCCTTGGCGTCATGGAGGTGGCAGAAACGACTTAATCCCCTCCGTCCCCTTTTTTGCGGTCAGCCGCCCGGTGCGAATACCAGGGTGCGGCGGGTGGTGACCGGCGCGTTGACCGGCTCGAAGCGCCAGCGCTTGACCGCGTTCAGGGCTTCGCGGTCGAAGGTCCGTCCCGACGTCGCGCGCAGCACGCGGGCGCTGACCACTGAGCCGTCGGTGCCGACGGTGATCTCCACCAGCACTTCGCCCGACGTTCCCGAACGCAGTGCCTCGGCCGGATAGCGCGGCGCCGGCGTGCTGACCGGGCGGAGGGTGGGAGCTGCCGCGGCGGCTGCCTGGCGTGCGGCGCTGGCCTGTTGGGCGGCGGCCTGCTGCTGTTTCTGTTCGGCATCGCGACGGGCCGCGGCCTGGCGCTCCGCCTCCTGGCGCTCGTTGTCGCGGCGTGCGGCATCCTGCTGCGCGGCAATCTGCTTGGCCGCATCGGCTTCCTTGGCGCGCTGCTCGGTCAGGCGCTGCTGTTCGGCCTGCTGCTTGGTCCGGTCTTCGGCGTCCTTCCTGGCCTTCTCGGCTTCGGTCTCGGTGCGCTTGGCCGCATTTTCCACGCCCTTGGCCAGGCCTTCCTTCAGGCGCGGCAGGGCGGGAGCGGAGGCGTCCACCTTCTCGATCAGTGCCACCAGGCGCTGCGCCTCGGTGTAGTCCTCGCGGCCCAGGTGCTGCTCGGCGGCGATCAGGGTGTAGGGCAGCAGGTCGGTCAGCGCGCTCTTCACCGACGCGTCGTCCGGTGTCTTGTCGCGCAGGGCGAGGTAGTACTCGATGGCGTTGTCGCCGGCCGGCGCGTACATGCGGTTCTCGCGCAGTGCCTGGCTGGCCGATTCACGCAGCTGTTCGGTGCCCATGGACTGCACCTTGGCGGCGACCACCGGTGCGGCCGGTGCAGCGGCGGCGGGCGCGGCGGCCGGGGCCGGTGCTGCAGATTCTTCCTTTCCCGAGCAGGCGGCCAGCGCCAGTGCCAAAGCAACCGGCAGCCACCGGCGCGCGGCGGTGATCGTTGAGACGTGCGACATCCTGCTCCCCTCTAGAAGACGACGTGACGTAAATCATTGATACGCATGGCCGGGACCTGTGGTCCGGGCGCGGAACGATGACGTTTCCCGACGCCACCGCCGGCAACGGCGAGGGTGCAATCTAGCATCCCGGCCACCGCCGCGTACAAGGGGCAGGGGCCGGGATGGGGCAGCGGCGAAGGACCGCTGCCGGTTGCCGCATCAGTGGTCGTGCGACTTGCTGTGGCTGTTGGACATCAGCTTGTCGGTCCAGGCAATACCGATCGCCGACAGGATGAACACGCAGTGGATGATGGTCTGCCACAGCACGCCTTCCTGGGTCATGGTCGTGCAGGTATCGACACCAGCGTTGTAGAAGCTGGTCGAAGCCGACGACACTGCTGCTGCCCATTGTTCCGGCTTGCACAGCGGCAGTCCCTTCAGCGCGCTGGTGGCGATGAAGGTCTTCAGCAGGTGGATCGAGGAGATGCCGATGATCGCCATTGCCAGCTTCACCTTCAGCACGCTGGCGTTGACGTGGCTCAGCCATTCCGGCTGGTCCGGGTGGCCTTCCAGGCGCAGGCGCGAGACGAAGGTCTCGTAGCCACCGACGATCACCATCACCAGCAGGTTGGAGATCATCACCACGTCGATCAGGCCCAGCACGATCAGCATGATCTGCTGTTCGCCCATCGAGACCGAGTGGGACAGCAGGTGCCACAGTTCCTTGCCGAACAGAAACACGTAGACGCACTGGGCAAGGATCAGGCCCAGGTACAGCGGCAGCTGCAGCCAGCGCGAGGCGAAGATCAGCGAGGACAACGGGGACAGGGGGCGAGGACTGTGGCTCATGCAGGACAGTGCGTTTCGGGGGAGCCGCGAGGTTACCGGCCCGTCGTGACGGTGCCAACCCAACTCTCGCACTAGACTTCAGGTTCCTTTCCGCACCCCGAGCCGCCGCCATGATCGACCTGTATTACTGGCCCACCCCGAACGGCCACAAAGTGACCCTGCTGCTGGAAGAAGCCGGCCTGGAGTACCGCATCCATCCGGTCAACATCGGCTCGGGCGACCAGTTCAAGCCGGAATTCCTCGCCATTTCGCCGAACAACAAGATGCCTGCGATTGTCGACCACGCCCCGGCCGATGGCGGCGCCCCGCAGAGCGTGTTCGAGTCCGGCGCGATCCTGCTGTATCTGGCCGAGAAGACCGGCCAGTTCCTGCCCAGCGACCCGCGCGGCCGCGTCACCACCCTGGAGTGGCTGTTCTGGCAGATGGCCGGCCTGGGCCCGATGAGCGGCCAGATGGGCCACTTCAACGTGTATGCGCCGGAGAAGATCCCGTATGCGATCGAGCGCTATGACAACGAAGTGCGCCGCCTGCACGGGGTGATGGACAAGCGCCTGGCCCAGCACGCCTTCCTGGCTGGCGACGCGTACACCATTGCCGACATGGCCAGCTACCCGTGGATCGGTGCCTACGACAAGCTGCCGGTGGATTTCGCCGCGTTCCCGAACCTCAAGCGCTGGCACGAAGCGATTGCTGCACGCCCGGCCACCCAGCGCGCCTATGCCCTGCGCCAGCAGGTGAACCCCAACGCCGGCAAGCCGCTCAGCGACGAAGAGCGCAAGCACCTGTTCGGCCAGCGTTGACCCGGAACGGTGGGTGCCGACCGTTGGTCGGCACGCCTCATGGGCAGAAGGTCATGCTGCCTTCCCGCACCGGCTTGGTTAGGATGGAGGCTGACCGCCCCGCGTCCATCGCGGTGGCGGACCTGCCGTTTGCCGGGATCCTCCATGCGCCACCTGTTCGCTTCGCTCGCCCTCATGCTCGCCACCAGTACCGCCGCCCACGCTGAAAAGCTGACTCTGGAAGCCATCACCGGCCCGCTGCCGCTTTCCGGCCCGACCCTGATGAAGCCGAAGGTCGCCCCCGATGGTTCGCAGGTCAGCTTCCTGCGCGGCAAGGACAGCGACCGCAACCAGCTGGACCTGTGGACCTATGACATCGGCAGCGGCCAGACCCGCCTGCTGGTGGATTCCAAGGTGGTGCTGCCCGGCACCGAGACCCTCAGCGATGAGGAAAAGGCCCGCCGCGAGCGCCAGCGCATCGCCGCGATGACCGGTATCGTCGATTACCAGTGGTCGCCGGACGCGCAGCGCCTGCTGTTCCCGTTGGGCGGCGAGCTGTACCTGTACGACCTCAAGCAGCAGGGCCAGGCCGCAGTGCGCCAGCTGACCCACGGCGAGGGCTTCGCTACCGACGCCAAGCTGTCGCCCAAGGGCGGTTTCGTCAGCTTCATCCGCGGCCGCAACCTGTGGGTGATCGACCTGGCCAGCGGCAAGCAGCTGCAGCTAACCCGCGACGGCAGCACCACCATCGGCAACGGCGTGGCCGAGTTCGTCGCCGACGAGGAAATGGACCGCCACACCGGCTACTGGTGGGCGCCGGATGATTCGGCCATCGCCTTCGCGCGCATCGATGAAGCACCGGTGCCGGTGCAGAAGCGCTACGAGGTCTACGCCGACCGCACCGACGTGATCGAGCAGCGTTACCCGGCCGCCGGCGACGCCAACGTGCGCGTGCAGCTGGGCGTGATCGCACCGGCCGCCGATGCGCAGCCGCGCTGGATCGACCTCGGCAAGGAACAGGACATCTATCTGGCTCGTGTCGATTGGCGCGATGCGCAGCACCTGAGCTTCCAGCGCCAGTCGCGCGACCAGAAGCAGCTGGACCTGGTGGAAGTGGCGCTCGATTCCAATCGCCAGCGCGTGCTCGCCCACGAGACCAGCCCGACCTGGGTGCCGCTGCACAACAGCCTGCGTTTCCTCGACGACGGCAGCGTGCTGTGGTCGTCCGAGCGCACCGGTTTCCAGCATCTGTACCGCATCGACAGCAAGGGCAAGGCCACCGCGTTGACCCACGGCAACTGGCCGGTAGACGAACTGCTGGCGGTCGATGAGAAGGCTGGCAAGGCCTACTTCCGCGCCGGCATCGAGACCTCGCGCGAAAGCCAGATCTACGCGGTGTCGCTGCAGGGCGGTGAGCCGCAGCGCCTGTCGAAGGCACCGGGCATGCACAGCGCCAGCTTCGCCCGCAATGCCAGCGTCTATGTCGACAGCTGGTCCAACAGCACCACGCCGCCGCAGATCGAACTGTTCCGCGCCAATGGCGAGAAGATCGCCACCCTGCTCGAGAACGATCTGGCGGACCCGAAGCATCCGTATGCGCGTTACCGCGATGCACAGCGCCCGATCGAGTTCGGCACGCTGACCGCGGCCGACGGCAAGACCCCGCTCAACTACAGCCTGATCAAGCCGGCCGGCTTCGATCCGTCCAAGCGCTACCCGGTGGCGGTGTACGTGTATGGCGGCCCGGCCAGCCAGACCGTCACCGACAGCTGGCCCGGCCGCGGTGATCACCTGTTCAACCAGTACCTGGCCCAGCAGGGCTATGTGGTGTTCTCGCTGGACAACCGCGGTACCCCGCGCCGTGGCCGTGACTTCGGTGGCGCGCTGTATGGCAAGCAGGGCACGGTGGAAGTGACCGACCAGCTGCGTGGCGTGACCTGGCTCAAGCAGCAGCCGTGGGTGGACCCGGCGCGCATCGGCGTGCAGGGCTGGTCCAACGGCGGCTACATGACCCTGATGCTGCTGGCCAAGGCCTCGAACCAGTACGCCTGTGGCGTGGCCGGTGCGCCGGTGACCGACTGGGGCCTGTACGACAGCCACTACACCGAACGCTACATGGACCTGCCGGCGCGCAACGAAGCGGGCTACCGCGAAGCGCGCGTGCTGACCCATATCGACGGCCTGCGCTCGCCGCTGCTGCTGATCCACGGCATGGCAGACGACAACGTCTTGTTCACCAATTCGACCAGCCTGATGAGCGCGTTGCAGAAGCGTGCACAGCCGTTCGAACTGATGACCTATCCGGGTGCCAAGCACGGCCTGTCCGGTGCCGATGCGCTGCATCGCTACCGCGTGGCCGAAGCCTTCCTGGGACGCTGCCTGAAACCCTGATCCACAGCCGGGAAGGAGCCCGCCGATGACCCTGCCACCACCGATTCCCGCCCATCGACAGACGTCCGCCGGTTGGTGGTGCCGTCATTGGCGCTGGGCGATGCCGTTGACGGTGGTGCTGGTGCTGGGCGGCGCCGGTGGCGTGGTGACCTGGAGCGTGCTGCGCTGGAGCGAGGCGGCACGCGAGAGCCCGCCGATGCGCGAAGCGTTGCGCCGCGCGGGCTGCAGCATCGAACTGGTGGAAGCCTTTGGCGAGCCGCTGCATATCGAATCGATGCCGCTGGGCAGCATGCAGACCGCGATGAACGGCCAGCGCGACGTCGGCCTGACCGTGGCCCTGGAAGGACCGCATGCGCACGGCCGGCTGTTCGTGCAGGGCAGCCGTCGCGATGAAGTCTGGGATTACCCGGTGATGTATGTACTGGCCGAAGACAAGCAGACCTTCGACCTGACTGCACTGGATGACGACGAGGCTGCGGGGGAGTGCGAGCTGCAGGCCTGCCGTGAGCGTGGCGAATGCCCACTCACCGCCGCGTTGTGACCGCAGGTCGCGCGGCCGGGTAAGGGCGGCCATGTAGAGTCGACTGCTCTCCACAAGACGCCTGAAAACCCCGCGCTGCGCGCGATAGTCGACTGACAGTCGACTCTACCCATCAGCCGCGCCGTGACCTCCAGCCGATTGTCGCCATCGCCGTGAGCGCGTAAGTTGCGGGCAACCCTTTGCTGGAGTGTCCCATGAAGCCGATTGCGCTCGCTGTTGCCCTGGCCCTGACTGCCGCCCCGTTGCTGTTCGCACCGCCGGCCCTGGCTGCGCCGGCTGCCAAGGCCGCGACTCCCGCCAGCCCTGCCTGGGTCGCCCGCAGCAATGCACTGGCGCAGATCCTGCTTGATGCACAGGGTCCGTTCCAGCCGGAGGAAACCGGCTTCTTCGGCGTTCCCGGCTACGACGACAAGGTGGCCGACCTCGGCCCGGACAACGGCAAGCGCTACCGCGCCGCGATGGCCAAGGCCCGCGACGAACTGAAGGCAAAGCTGGCCGCCGAAAAGGATCCCAACGTCCGCCAGGACCTGGAGATCATGATCCATGCCGCCAGCCAGAACATCGAAGGCAGCGAGCTCAACGAGAAGTACCTGTTGCCGTGGAGCGATGCGCCGCAGACGGTGTTCAGCGGCCTCAACCTGCTGCTGTCCGACCAGGTGCCGGCCGAGCGCCGGGCCAAGGCGATCGACCGCCTCAAGGCCTATGCCGGCCTGCAGCCCGGCGGCACCTCGTTCACAACGCTGGCGCGCCAGCGCTATGAAGAGCGCTTGAAGGACAGCAGCCTGCTGCAGCCGACAAAGATCGAAGTGCAGCAGTCGCTGGACAACGTCGAGACCTACATCACCGGCATCGAGTCGCTGCTGAAGAAGTACCAGATCGCCGGTGCCGATGAAGCAATGAAGGCGCTGGCCGGGCAGATGAAGGACTACGCCAGCTGGACGCGCACGACCGTGCTGCCGAAGGCACGTGCCGACGCACGCCTGCCGGCGCCGCTGTACGCCTACCAGCTCAAGCAGGTCGGCATCGACATCGACCCGAAGCTGTTGATGCAGCGCGCGCAGCTGGAGTTCATGGAAACCCGCTCGGCGATGCAGCAGCTGGCGCCGCTGGTGGCGAAGGACAAGGGCCTGAAGGTGGCCGACCCGAGCGACCCGGTGGCGGTGATCCGCGCGCTGAAGGCCGACAAGATTGCCGACGATCATCTGGAAGGCCACTACCGCAAGGTGATCGACGCGATCGATCCGCTGATCCGCGAGCACGCCATCGTCGACGTGCCCAAGCGTGCCATGCAGATGCGACTGGGTTCGGCCGCCGAGAGCGCCGCAAGCCCGGCCCCGCATTTCCTGCCGGCCCCGCTGGTCAACAACACCGGGCAGCAGGGCACCTTCGTGCTGCCGCTGGGAAACCCGGCGGCGGGCCCAGGCGCACAGTACGACGATTTCAACTTCGGTGCGGCGGCGTGGACGCTGAGCGCGCATGAAGGCCGCCCCGGCCACGAGCTGCAGTTCACCGCCATGGTCGAGCGCGGCGTGTCGCTGGCACGCACCATGTTCGCGTTCAATTCGGTGAACGTGGAAGGCTGGGCACTGTATGCCGAGGCCGAGATGGTGCCGTACGAGCCGCTGGACGGGCAGATGATCGCCCTGCAGTTCCGCCTGCTGCGCGCCGCACGCGCGATGCTCGACCCGATGCTCAACCTCGGCCTGACCGACCGTGCCAACGGCGAGCGAGTGCTGATGGAGCAGGTCGGCCTGTCCAAGGCGATGGCCACCCAGGAACTGGACCGCTACATGGTGCGCATGCCGGGCCAGGCCGGCAGCTACTTCTACGGCTACACCCGCATCCTGGAACTGCGCATGCAGACCGAGCTGGCACTGGGTGCGAAGTTTGATCGCCTGGCGTTCAACAACTTCCTGCTCGACCAGGGCCTGCTGCCGCCGGACCAGCTGGCCGATGCGGTGAACAAGGTGTTCGTGCCGAAATACAAGCGCTGAGCATCATCGGGTAGTGCCGGCCGCTGGCCGGCAATCGCCGTTGGTAGATGCCGACCCTGGTCGGCGCTGCGGGTTTCGTGCCAACCAAGGTTGGCACCTACCAGAGCGATACGTCGGTTGTTGCAGGGGTAGCGCCGGCCGCTGGCCGGCAATTGCCGTTGGTAGATGCCGACCTTGGTCGGCGCCGCGGGTTTCGTGCCAACCAAGGTTGGCAGCTGCCAGAGCGATGCGTCGGTTGTTGCAGGGGTAGTGCCGGCCGCTGGCAGGCATT
>NZ_JAOECR010000073.1:0-17376 GCF_029836955.1 Stenotrophomonas sp. GD04054
ATGGCTCGACGCTACAAGGACATTCTGTGCGAAATTTGCACAGATCATGTGCTTTTACATGGCTGGTTCGTGCGCCGTCCGCTCCGCATCATGTGCCCACTTTCCACCGCACAGGAGCTTGAACATGAACCTCACCGCCTTTGGTCTGGCCAGCCTGATCGGCATGGCCACCGTTACCCCCGTCACCGCTGCCGAACCGGCCCATCCCACCATCCGCCACATGGCTGGCGCACCCGTTGTGGCTTCGCTGGATGCGGCGAAGACCGCCGTGCTGGTGATCGACTTCCAGAACGAATACTTCGACGGCAGCGCTGTGCCGGGCTTCGCCGGTGGCCGCATGGTCATCCCCGATGGCGTGGCCGCACTGCGGCAGGCGAAGCGGGTGGTCGAGTTCGCCGATGCCCACGGCATCCGCGTGATCCATGTGCAGCACGTGTTGCCGGCTGGTGCGCCGCTGTTCGCGCAGGGCAGCGTCAATGCCGCCTTCCATCGCGACCTGCAGCCGCGCAAGGGCGAGACCGTGGTGCGGAAGGACAACGTCAGCGTGTTCGCCGGTGACTCGGCCGCAGTGCTCGACCAGGTGCTGAAGGATGCCGGCATCGACACCCTGATCGTCACCGGCCTGCAGACCCATGCCTGCGTGGCAGGTGCCGCCCGCGATGCCGCAGCGGCACCGCGTGGCTACCGTGTCATCGTGTCGTCCGATGCAACTGCCAGCCGTGATCTGGATCTTGCCGGAGGCCAGCGCATCGGTCATCGCGCGCTGCATGACGCCTCGCTGGCGCAGATTGAGGACACCTTTGGCGATGTCATGGCGACTGACGCGATCCTGGCACTGCCGGTGCGCAAGGCCGGCGACGGCGCTTGATAAGCTGACGGGGCCCGCACGCCGCGGGCCCCGCCACCTGGAGCTGCCCGCCGATGGACCATTTCGCCGCCCTGCGTGCGCTGCGCGCCATCGTCGATGCAGGCAGTTTCACCGCCGCCGCCGAACGACTGGGTACCACCCATTCGGCGATGTCACGGCAACTGCGGCAGCTGGAAGAACATCTGCAGGTTCGACTGCTCGATCGCAACAGCCGCCGGCTGTCACTGACCGAAGCCGGTCGCGATTACTACCGCGAGGCGGCAGCGCTGCTGGATCGCCTGCAGGAGGCGGATGATCGCGCACGCGCAGGGCAGGCACAGCCCAGCGGCACCGTGCGGATCAGCGTGCCGCAGGTGGTCGCCAGCCAGGAGCTGCCGCATTGGTTGCCGTCGTTCCTGCAGCGCTACCCACAGGTCACGCTGGATCTTTCCGCCGACGACCAGCTGGTTGATGTGGTCGGGGGTGGCTTCGATCTGGCGCTGCGCATCGCGCCTTCCTTGCCGGACAGCCAGCTGGTCGCCCGCGAGCTGGCCAGCTGCCCACGCATCCTGGTCGCCGCACCGGCCTATCTGGCGCGGCACGGTCTGCCCCGGCAGGCTTCGGACCTCGCACAGCACACGCTGCTGGGTTTCAGTCCCACAGCGGCGATGTCGCCCTGGCAGCTGCAGGGGCCACGCGGTGCCGCCGCGAGCATCGAGGCGGGGCAGCGCCTGCGGGTGGATGCGACGCCAGCGTTGTACGCCGCCGCGCTGGCTGGCATGGGCATCAGCCTGTTTACTGCGCTGACCGTGCAGGAGGACCTGCGTGCCGGCCGCCTGATCCGTGTGCTGCCCGCCTGGCACGCCGGACAGCGGCGCTACTTCGCGCTGTATCCGCACGCGCGGGCGCTGGCGCCGAAGGTGCGTGCGCTGGTCGAGCACCTTGCGGCGCACTACGCTGCACAGGTGGGCGCGGCGGGGTAGTCGCGCGGCAGCAACCGAGGTGGTGATGGAGTCGGTGTATCTGCTGGTCGCGCTGGGCGCGATCGTCGCCGGATTCGTTCAGGGCCTGTCCGGCTTCGCCTTTGGCATGGTGGCGATGTCGTTCTGGGCATGGGGACTGGAGCCGCGGCTGGCGGCGACGCTTTCGGTGTTTGGTGCGCTGGTCGGGCAGCTGGTCGCAGTGTTCACCGTGCGCCGCGGTTTCAACCTGCGCCTGCTGCTGCCGTTCGTGCTGGGTGGGCTGGCCGGCATTCCGCTGGGCGTGACGGTGCTGCCACAGCTGGACATGGACTGGTTCAAGGCGCTGCTGGGTGGCTTCCTGGCGCTGTGGTGCCCGGTGATGCTGATGGCGCGCTCGTTGCCTCCGGTCCGCGTCGGCGGCCGTATCGGTGATGCGATTGCTGGCATGGCCGGTGGCGTGCTCAGTGGCATCGGCGGCTTTGCCGGGCCGGTGCCGACGTTGTGGAGCACCCTGCGAGGCTTCGGCAAGGACGAGCAGCGCGCGGTCATCCAGAACTTCAACCTGGCGATGCTGGCGGTGACCATGGCCACCTATGTCGGCAGCGGCCTGGTGAGCCGGCAGATGTTGCCGTACTTCGCCATCGTGGCACCGACCATGCTGGTGCCGACCCTGCTGGGCGCGCGGGTCTACATCGGCATCAGCGAGGCACGCTTCCGGCAGGTCGTGCTGGGCCTGCTGACCGCGTCAGGCATCGCGTTGCTGGCGTCGTCGCTGCCGGTACTGCTGGCGCGCTGAGGGAAGAACAAAAAAGGGCGCCACGAAGGGCGCCCTTTGTCGTCTACGGCATGTTTCGGCTCAGCGCTGCTGGATCTTCGACAGCAGGCGCAGGAATTCAACGTACAGCCAGACCAGGGTCACCATCAGGCCGAATGCGCCATACCACTCCATGTACTTCGGTGCACGCTGGGCGACACCGGTTTCGATGAAGTCGAAATCCAGCACCAGATTCAGCGCGGCCACGACCACCACGAACAGGCTGAAAGCAATGCCCAGCCAGCTGGAGTCGTGGATCACCGGCACGTCGATGTTGAAGAAGCCCAGCACGAATGACGCGAGGTAGAGCAGGGCGATGCCGCCAGTGGCGGCGACCACGCCCATCTTGAAGTTCTCGGTGGCCTTGATCAGGCCGCTGCGGTACGCGAACAGCAGCGCGAACAGGGTGCCAAAGGTCAGCAGCACCGCCTGGAACACGATGCCCGGGAACTTGGCGTTGAACACGGCCGAGATGGCGCCCAGGAACAGGCCTTCCACCAGCGCATACATCGGTGCGGTGACCGGCGACCATTCCTTCTTGAAGACGGTGATGAGCGCCAGCACGAGGCCGCCGATGGCGCCGCCCATGGCATACAGCTTGGCTCCGGCCATGACCTGGCCGTAGTCATCGATGGTCTGGTTCCAGGCGAAGGCGGCGGTCAGCACGGTCAACAGCAGCAGGAAGCCGGTCTTGTTGACGGTACCGTTGAGGGTCATGGCCTGGTCGGGGCTGGTCACCACCGAGCCACTGGCGAGGTCGAGGAAGGTGGACTCGGAAAGAGCCGGGTTGCCGCTGCGCATACGCGTTCTCCGTGCGAATGAGGGTCAGGACGGCCATCCGGCCGATGGGCGTGAGCATAGCCGATGACTGCTTTCGGCGTTGTGGCAGGCGCCGGATCTACGCATCCTGCGTTGACAGTTCCCAATGCGCTTGGCGACAATGACCAGCTCCCCGGGCATGGCCCGAGGGGATTGCAAGACCGGGGTATAGCGCAGTCTGGTAGCGCGCCTGCTTTGGGAGCAGGATGTCGGGGGTTCGAATCCCTCTACCCCGACCAATCCCACATCACGTCGGATTGGACACCGTTCCGGTTCGGGCGCCCGTAGCTCAACTGGATAGAGCACCGGCCTTCTAAGCCGGCGGTTACAGGTTCGATTCCTGTCGGGCGCGCCATTGGAATCAATGGTTTAAGTGCTCACATCCGTGAACATTGGTTCCCATTCGATGGCTGCACGACCCTGGGTGGCGAGCATTCCACCTTCCTCTTTTCCGATGAAAGATGCCCTTTGTATGGGGTGCAGTCGCACGACGTGATGTCATTCCGGTTGCGGTTGACCGGCGTCTGACGTCGATCGGCTCACTCCGCAGGTGCTTGAGCAGCGCCGCCTGGGATGGGGCAATGCACCCGGCAAAGAAAAAAGGCCAGCGCTATGCGCTGGCCTTTTTCAATGTCGCGATGGATGCACTCTGGTCGAGTGCACCCCGGATGGATCACATCTGTTCCAGTTCGCCCACTCGCACTTTGCCGCCACCGCCGCAGTTGCCGTGGCAGCCGCCGCTGATCGGGCCGCTGCCGCCGCCACCACCGCCGCCACCGCCGCCGCCACCACCACCGCCGCGGGAGTTGGGCGGGAGGACGGTCGAAATCACTTCGCCGGAGTCGAAACCTGCACCTCGCCACGTGTAGTTGACGCAGGAAATACCGTTGCAGACGGTCAGGACATCGCCGGTCTGGACGCGCGTCTGGGCAGTCCAGACCGTGGTCCGGCCGTCATTGAGCTTCTGGACCTCTTGGGAAAGCTGCTGGTTGGTCACCGGATCGGGATACGGGGTTGTCAGCGTGCATCCGGCGGTGCAGTTGATGACGCCAGGAAGCTTTTTCGCTTGAAGGCTCCCGGCCGCCATGAACAGCAGCACGCCTGCAATGGCGGGAATGGAGTTTCTACCAAGCGAAGGGATAATCCCAATCAGTCTAGCTTTCACAATAGGTCCTTATCGTGGGATGCAACAGTTCTTGAAGATTTCGTTCGATGAAATGCGGGCTTTCTCTTTCTCTTGGCTGCTCAGGTTTTTCTCATGGTTGGCAATGTCATCGGTGGTGGCAAAACGTGGGTCCAGCCGGTTGAGGACGCGGGTGTACGCCAGGGCCGCAACGGGATCCGCAGGAACGATGCCGCCATAGGTGTAGGCCATCGCCATGTCGCTGATGACATTGACGTTCCCTTGTGATTCCAGTTCGCGCAGATATCCGGTGGCGGTGTCCTTCCACGCCTCGAGCGCCGCGGGATCACGGATTGCGTCATCAAGCGAACCGATGACTTTCTCCGGCGATCGCGAGTAGGCGCGCATCGCTTCCTGCGAGCCCATGGCGGCGGCCTTCGAAAGCCAATCGGCGTGATAGATGTCCTGATCCAGAGCCAGCGACTCACACTCTTTGAGGATTCGTTCCGACCGCTCCAGGAACCAGTTGCCGGCCCCGACCGTGGTGGCCGAATCCGCCAGCTTGTCAGCGCGATCCGAGATGAAGGTCTGGCATTGCTCGATGGTTCGATAGATTTCGTAGGTTGCCGTGGCATCTCCGGATTCGGAGCGCAGCATCAGTTGCTTGACGTGGGCAAGCGCGTCACCGGGAGGCCGGAACTCATTGCCTCTTACGATTTCGTAGGCCTTGGGGCCCACGGCCTTGTACGAGCCCGGCGGGATCTTGTTGTCCCGCTCAAGCCTTTGCGCGGCCGCCGCACCTGACGCCGGAAGCTGCCTTCCCTGGTCAGGCCGTTCATCGAGGCTGCCACTCTTCCCGGATTCCTCTGCCGTGGCATCCGCAGTTGCCTGCTGCCGGTAGCCGGACATTGCAACGGCTGCCACTGCCAGCACGGCTGCCAGCGCGACGAATCCGATTAGCCGCTTGCTCATCTATTGATCTCACCTTCATTGCAGGAATCGGCATGGTTGCAAACGCGCGCCCTGCGTTCCATGTCCTGCAGCTAACGTTGTATGAATGGATCTCCCCCATCCCTATTTGAGATTCATTCACGATTTGTTCACTATGCGTTCATGCTCTCGGGGCGTGCCCGACGACGGGCGGGCTGTTCGCCAGGGCCTGACATCCGGTGCGTGCGGCACGCGCCTTCTCTGGCTCGGGATGGATGCAGATTCGAACGGCGTGGGTGAGGTGAAGCAGGTGCTGGTCGAAGTACATCGGCGGCGCAGGCGCCAACGGCTGCTTACCTTCTGCCGCGGTGCTGTCGCCTTGCGGGCGTTTGCTGGCCTGCTGATGGGGGTGACGGCCGAACGCAACACGTCGTTCGATGTGATCGAAACGATGTCGCCGATGGACAGTTGCGACCGATGTTCTGGGCCGACGATGAGCGCTTGCACGCGCAGGGTGTGCAAGCGATTACCCGTCGAGTGCTTCTTGGCAGGACGCAGTCGCGCAACGTGATGTTTCAGTTGTTCGACGGAGCGGGCCAGCCACGCCTGCAGCTGCAGGTCACGCCGAAAGGGGAGGCCACGCTGTCATTCCTGGATGGGCATGCGGACATCGCGCGCGTGACCTCGGCGGAGCAGCATTGATCTCCTGTTCCGGCCCCTGCACATCAATGTGAAGAAGTGCTTGCAATTCCTTCGCGACTCCCGGAAAATGCCGGACTCGCTTCGGGGGACGGACTTCTGGTTCCACCCGCTAGCAAAGCATCAAGGTCCAGCGTCAGCCTCATCGGCGGTGGAGCGAAAGTTTCAGTGGTGGCTGTAGCTCAGTTGGTTAGAGTACCGGATTGTGATTCCGGTGGTCGGGGGTTCGAATCCCCTCAGCCACCCCACTGATTCAACCGCATCGGCGCAGCCGAAACGGTATTGCAATAAACAGAAAGCACGCTACAATGTGCGTCTGAGTTTTACGGGCCGTTAGCTCAGTTGGTAGAGCAGTTGACTCTTAATCAATAGGTCCAAGGTTCGAATCCTTGACGGCCCACCAAGACAGAAGCCACCTGGTATCCCAGGTGGCTTTTTTCTTATAAGTGTGACTCCCATCGTTTCGATGGATCACGGGTTGCAGAGCCCTGCTTGGCCGTGGATCTGCAATGCAGCGGGACCGCAGTGCTGGTTTCAACGATGTTGAAAAAAGTGCTTGCACCCACCGAGCGGATCGGGTCATAATTCGCGCCCCGATTTCGGGCTGTTAGCTCAGTTGGTAGAGCAGTTGACTCTTAATCAATAGGTCCAAGGTTCGAATCCTTGACAGCCCACCAGACGAAAGCCACTTGGTTCGCCAAGTGGCTTTTTTCTTGTCTGCGCGCCGGGTTGCGCTTCATCCACGCATGGTGTGGATCTGCTGAAACGGCGCATGGCGTGGATCTACTGAAGCGATGCTGAAATCAGGGGCATACGCGTCATCAGTGTTTTCAATGCTGTGCGCTGCTTCTCACCGCATCCTTCCTGCATCGCACCCAATGGATCTTCCGCGCCGAAGGCGCATGCACGAAGGAAGATGTTGATGGCTGATATCAATCGATTGCACCGCACGCTGTGGGTTCCCTTCGCGTTGATGGCGCTGGCTGCCTGCACGCCGGCCAATGATCCCGCGAAGACCGTTGAACGCGATGCGGGCACGGAGAGCACTCCGGCGCGCCCGGTGGGTGACGCCATGCAGATGCAGCCGGCTCAGCCTGCGGAAGCGGAGGTCCTGCCTGACGCGGTGGATGTGCAGCGCAATGCGGACGGTTCGGTGGATGTGCGCAAGGCCATGCCGGAGTCGGTGGCCCTGCGCCGTACCGACGACGGGGGCGTGGAGATCCGCAAGGGGGAGGCGCCCGCCGAACATGCCGGCATGGCACCGGCCCGCGCTGTACCGCAGCAGTAAGCCGCAGTCGTCCTGGCGGGCGGTGCGCCCGCCGGGGCGGCAGCGATGCAGGGGGCGCGGCCATCGCGGCAGATTCAGTTTTGTGCAGGCCTTCCGCTTCCTGCCCCCGCCTGCGACAATGAACGCCTGAGCCGGCCACGCGAAAGTGGCGGAATTGGTAGACGCCCTGGATTTAGGTTCCAGTGCCGCAAGGCGTGGGGGTTCGAGTCCCCCCTTTCGCACCAGTGCCGGCCTGTCCCCGCCCTGATCGGGCCATCTGCGCCCCCTTGACCGGCACGCGCTGGCAGTGCAGGCCGAATTGGGCGAAACTAAAGGGCTGCGGCAAGCAGGCGCGTCCCAGACGTCGTGTCCTTACAACCGTTTCATCCCAATCATCGAGCCGGGGGCGTGGGCCACCGGTGGCAGGAGTCAACATGCAAGCTTCGATCGAATCCACCGGCAACCTGGAACGCCGCCTGAGCTTCTCGCTGCCGGAAGAGCGTCTGCAGAGCCACATCGTCGGCCGCCTGGGCGAAATCGCCCGTACCACCCGCATCAAGGGTTTCCGTCCGGGCAAGGTGCCGGCCAAGGTGATCGAGCAGCGCTTCGGCGCGCAGGTCCGTGGCGAGGCGCTGGACGGCCTGCTGCGCGAAACCTTCGATGCCGCCGTGCGTGAGCACGACCTGCGCATCGTCGGCAGCCCGCGCATCGACAAGGGCGACGAGGGTGAATTCTCCTTCGTGGCCACCGTGGAAGTGGTGCCGGACTTCGGCGATATCGACGTCAGCAAGCTGACCGTCGTGCGCCACAGCGCCGAGATCACCGACGCCGACATCGACCAGATGATCGAGAACCTGCAGAACCAGCGTCGTACCTGGGCCCCGGTCAGCCGTGGCGCGCAGGACGGTGACCTGGTCGCGGTGGAAACCTGGTCGCAGGCCGGCGAAGAGCGCCTGCCGGCCGAGGGCACCGAGAAGGGTTCGATCGTGCTCGGCCAGGGCATGATGTTCGACACCATCGAAAAGGGCCTGGTCGGCCTGGCCAAGGGCGAAGAAAAGACCCTGGACGTCGAGTTCCCGGCTGACTGGCGCGTGCCGGTGCTGGCCGGCAAGACCGTGCAGGTGACCGTCAAGGTTGCCGAAGTGTCCGAGCCGGTCGTGCCGGCGGTCGACGAAGCCTTCATCAAGAGCTTCGGCGTGAAGGGCGGCGACGTCGAGCAGTTCCGCAGCGACATCCGCGCCAACCTGGAGCGCGAGCTGAAGGGTGCCCTGATGAACCGCCTGCGCCGCGAAGTGGGCGAGCAGCTGATCGCCGCCTATTCGTCGGTGGAAATGCCGCCGCGCCTGGTCGAGAACGAAGCCCGCGCCATGCTGGCCCAGCAGGTCGAGCAGATCCGCCGCAACGGCCAGAACGTCGGCGAGATCCCGGCCGATGCCCACGAAGGCTTCAAGGAAGCGGCCGCCAAGCGCGTGCTGGTCGGCCTGCTGGTCGGTGAAGTGGCCCGCATCAATGACCTGCGCCTGGAAGCCAAGCGCCTGAACGAAACGATGCGTCTGATCGCTTCGACCTACGAAGAGCCGGAACAGGTCATTGAGATGTACCGCAACGACCCCCAGCTGATGTCTGGCCTGCAGAACCGTGTGATGGAAGAGCAGGTGATCGACTGGATCGCCGAGCGCGCCCAGCACACCGAAGAGAAGCTGTCGTTCCAGGACGCGATCCGCCAGTAAGCCCGGGCGGATCACCGGATGCCCCGCGCCTTTGCCGGCGCGGGGTTGTTGCCCCCCAAGATAGGTACCTCACGTAATGGACAACCGAACCAAAGCCCTGAACCTGGTTCCGATGGTGGTCGAGCAGACCAGCCGCGGCGAGCGTGCCTACGACATCTATTCGCGCCTGTTGAAGGAGCGCCTGATCTTCCTCGTGGGCCCGATCGACGATCACATGGCCAACGTGGTGGTGGCGCAGTTGCTGTTCCTGGAGTCGGAGAACCCGGAAAAGGACATCAACATCTACATCAACTCGCCGGGTGGCGTGGTCACCGCCGGCATGGCGATCTACGACACCATGCAGTACATCAAGCCGAATGTGAGCACCACCTGCATCGGCCAGGCCGCCTCGATGGGCGCCCTGCTGCTGGCCGCGGGCGAAGCTGGCAAGCGCTATGCGCTGCCGAACTCGCGCGTGATGATCCACCAGCCGCTGGGTGGCTACCAGGGCCAGGCCACCGACATCGACATCCACGCGCGTGAGATCCTGACCCTGCGTTCGCGCCTGAACGAGGTGCTGGCCAAGCACACCGGCCAGTCGCTGGAGACGATCGCCCGCGACACCGAGCGCGACAACTTCAAGAGCGCCTTCGAGGCGCAGGCCTATGGTCTGGTCGACCAGGTCCTGGAGCGTCGTCCGGACGAGTCGATCCAGGCCGGCTGACCGGCCATCACGGGGCCATGGAGGCCCCGTTCCTGCAGGGTCGGGCGGGACTGGTGTCCCCTCGGCCCTGTGCTATTCTCGAATCGAACCCCCGTTCAGCGGGTGGGGTAACTGGGTAAGCGAAGCATGAGCGAAGACCGCCAAGGTCGTTCCACGGACACCGGCAAGATCCTCTACTGCTCTTTCTGCGGCAAGAGCCAGCATGAAGTGCGCAAGCTGATTGCGGGTCCGAGCGTATTCATCTGCGATGAGTGCGTGGAGCTGTGCAACGACATCATCCGTGAGGAACTTGAGGAAAAGGCGCAGTCGGCGCGCAGTTCGCTGCCCAAGCCGCGCGAGATCCTCGAGGTCCTCGACCAGTACGTGATCGGCCAGAACCGCGCCAAGCGCACGCTGGCCGTGGCCGTGTACAACCACTACAAGCGCATCGAGAGCCGGCAGAAGAACGACGACGTCGAACTGGCGAAGTCGAACATCCTGCTGGTCGGTCCGACCGGTTCGGGCAAGACGCTGCTGGCCGAGACCCTGGCCCGCCTGCTCAACGTGCCGTTCACCATGGCCGACGCCACCACACTGACCGAAGCCGGTTACGTGGGCGAGGACGTGGAGAACATCATCCAGAAGCTGCTGCAGAAGTGCGACTACGACGTCGAGAAGGCGCAGCAGGGCATCGTCTACATCGATGAAATCGACAAGATCTCGCGCAAGAGCGAGAACCCGTCGATCACCCGCGATGTGTCCGGCGAAGGCGTGCAGCAGGCCCTGCTGAAGCTGATCGAAGGCACCGTGGCCAGCGTTCCGCCGCAGGGCGGCCGCAAGCACCCGCAGCAGGAATTCCTGCAGGTGGACACCAAGAACATCCTGTTCATCTGCGGCGGCGCGTTCGCCGGGCTGGACAAGGTTATCCAGGCCCGTTCCACCGACGTCGGCAGCATCGGCTTCGGCGCCAAGGTGAAGAGCAGCGAGCGCAAGCAGGAAGTGGGCAAGGTGCTGGCCGAAGTCGAGCCGGAAGACCTGATCAAGTTCGGCCTGATCCCCGAGTTCGTCGGCCGCCTGCCGGTGGTGGCGACCCTGGAGGAGCTGGACGAGCCGGCCCTGATCAGGATCCTGACCGAGCCGAAGAACGCCATCACCAAGCAGTTCAAGAAGCTGTTCGAGATGGAGAACGTCGAGCTGGAGTTCCGTCCGGACGCGTTGTCGGCCATCGCCAGGAAGGCGCTCAAGCGCAAGACCGGCGCCCGTGGCCTGCGCACCATCGTCGAATCGGTCCTGCTGGACACCATGTACGACCTGCCGTCGCAGGAAAACGTCAGCAAGGTGGTGGTGGACGAGTCGGTGATCGAGCACAAGTCCGAGCCGTACCTGATCTACCAGACCCCGGCGGCCCCTGAACAGAAGGCCGCAGGCGCCGAGTGATCCTTCCAGGTTGTTGATTGGAAAGGATTTTCAAGGAATGCCTTGCATCTGAAAGCCGATGGCCCCATAACGGGGCCATCGGCTTTTTTTGTCTCCGGAAGATGCCCTCCCGGAGGCGGTTTTCCCCTTCCCTGGAGCCCCCATGGCCCGTTCCCCAAGTGAAACCCTCGACCTGCCGGTCCTGCCGCTGCGCGACGTAGTGGTGTTCCCGCACATGGTCATCCCGCTGTTCGTCGGCCGTGACAAGTCCATGCACGCGCTCGAACAGGCAATGGAGTCGGACAAGCGCATCCTGCTGCTGGCGCAGAAGTCGGCCGAGACCGACGACCCGCATGCGGCCGACCTCTACCAGGTCGGTACGCTGGCGCAGGTGCTGCAGCTGCTGAAGCTGCCCGACGGCACCATCAAGGTGCTGGTCGAAGGCCTGTCGCGCGTGCAGGTCACCCACGTCGATGAGCGTAACGGCTCGCTGCACGGCCAGGCCGTGGAGATCGACGCCACCGACGAGCGCGAAGCACGCGAGGTGGAGGCGATCGCCCGCTCGCTGATGTCGCTGTTCGAGCAGTACGTGAAGACCAATCGCAAGCTGCCGCCGGAGCTGCTGCAGACGTTGTCGGGCATCGATGAGCCGGCCCGCCTGGCCGACACTATCGCCGCGCACATCAGCGTGCGCCTGGCCGACAAGCAGCGCCTGCTGGAAACGCTGGCCGTCGGTGACCGCCTGGAGATGCTGGTCGGCCTGGTCGATGGCGAGATCGACGTGCAGCAGATGGAAAAGCGCATCCGCGGCCGCGTGAAGTCGCAGATGGAGAAGAGCCAGCGCGAGTACTACCTCAACGAGCAGATGAAGGCCATCCAGAAGGAACTGGGTGACCTGGACGACGCACCAGGCGAGCTGGAAGAGCTGGCCCGCAAGATCGCCGAAGCCGGCATGCCGAAGGCCGTTGAAGCCAAGGCGCGCAACGAACTGAACAAGCTCAAGCAGATGTCGCCGATGTCGGCCGAAGCCGCTGTGGTGCGCAACTACCTGGAGTGGCTGCTGGGCGTGCCGTGGAAGAAGCGCAGCAAGGTGCGCAAGGACCTGAAGGCTGCGCAGGACACCCTCGACGCCGATCACTACGGCCTGGAGAAGGTCAAGGAACGCATCCTTGAATACCTGGCGGTACAGTCGCGCGTGAAGCAGATGAAGGGCCCGATCCTGTGCCTGGTCGGACCGCCGGGCGTGGGCAAGACCTCGCTGGGCCAGTCCATCGCCAAGGCCACCAACCGCAAGTTCGTGCGCATGTCGCTGGGCGGCGTGCGCGACGAAGCCGAGATCCGTGGCCACCGTCGTACCTACGTCGGTTCGATGCCGGGCCGCATCGTGCAGAACCTCAACAAGGTCGGCAGCAAGAACCCGCTGTTCGTGCTCGACGAGATCGACAAGATGTCGATGGACTTCCGTGGCGATCCGTCGTCGGCGCTGCTGGAAGTGCTCGACCCGGAGCAGAACAACGCGTTCAACGACCACTACCTGGAAGTGGACCTGGACCTGTCCGAAGTGATGTTCGTGGCCACCTCGAACTCGCTCAATATTCCCGGCCCGCTGCTGGACCGCATGGAAGTGATCCGCATCCCCGGCTACACCGAGGACGAGAAGCTCAACATCGCCACCCGCTACCTGGTGCCGAAGCAGATCAAGGCCAACGGCCTGCAGCCGGAAGAGCTGGAGATCGGCAGCGATGCGATCCAGGACATCGTGCGCTACTACACGCGCGAATCGGGCGTGCGCAACCTGGAACGCGAGATCGCCAAGATCTGCCGCAAGGTGGTGAAGGAGATCGCGCTGGCCGGCCCGCAGCCGGTGAAGGCGAAGAAGGGCGCGAAGAAGTCCAAGGCGCTGGTGAGCGTGTCCAGCAAGAACCTGGACAAGTACCTGGGTGTGCGTCGCTTCGATTTCGGCCGCGCCGAGGAAGAGAACGAGATCGGCCTGGTCACCGGCCTGGCCTGGACCGAAGTCGGTGGCGATCTGCTGCAGATCGAATCGACGCTGGTGCCGGGCAAGGGCCAGCTGATCCTGACCGGCCAGCTCGGCAACGTGATGAAGGAATCGGCTTCGGCGGCGTTGTCGGTGGTGCGTTCGCGCGCGGTCGGCTTTGGCATCGACAGCGACTTCCTGCAGAAGCACGACGTGCACCTGCACGTGCCCGATGGTGCCACGCCGAAGGACGGACCGAGTGCCGGTGCGGCAATGGTCACCTCGCTGGTGTCGATGCTGACCAAGGTGCCGGTGCGTGCCGACGTGGCGATGACCGGTGAGATCACCCTGCGTGGTCGTGTCACCGCCATCGGTGGCTTGAAGGAGAAACTGCTGGCCGCACTGCGCGGTGGTATCCGCACGGTCATCATTCCGGAAGAGAACCGCAAGGACCTTGCAGATATTCCGGCCAACGTCACCCGCGATCTGGAGATCGTGCCGGTGAAGTACATCGAAGAGGTCCTGGACCTGGCGCTGGAGCGCCCGCTGGCACCGAAGAAGGCGCGCAAGAGTGCGCAGCGTGTCACGGTGCGCAGCAAGGCCAAACCGAGTGGAAGCGCGCGCGTCAAGCATTGACGCGCGCTGTCCGATGGCCCGAAACCCGCGTCGTTGCTGGCTTTCCAGCTTGCGTGGGGGTAGGGCCACTGGTATAAAAGCAGCACTCGCGAATGAGTGATCGCTGTCAGCGATGACTGAATCGGCGAACCGTTTCCACATGGCGGCCGCATGCAGAAGGCGTGCGGTTGCTTCCCTGTCGAATAAGCGGAACCCACCGCCAAAGGAGTTGTAGAGAATGAACAAGACCGAATTGATCGATGCCGTTGCTGAAGCTGCCGACCTGACCAAGGCCGAGTCCAGCCGCGCTGTCGATGCCGTCGTTGCTGCCGTCACCAAGGCGCTGAAGGACGGCGATGCGGTCACCCTGGTTGGCTTCGGTACCTTCCAGGTCCGCGACCGTGCTGCCCGCACCGGCCGCAACCCGAAGACCGGCGACACCATCAAGATCGCTGCTTCGAAGAATCCGTCGTTCAAGGCTGGTAAGGCCCTGAAGGATGCTGTAAACTAAGCGGCTCGCTGGGGTGCTTAGCTCAGCGGTAGAGCGTCTCCTTTACACGGAGAGGGTCGGGGGTTCGAAACCCTCAGCACCCACCACAGCACCGCGGTAAAAGTTTGAGTGTGGAGCGGTAGTTCAGCTGGTTAGAATGCTGGCCTGTCACGCCGGAGGTCGCGGGTTCGAGTCCCGTCCGCTCCGCCATTCAACGAGGCCTCCGGCCAAAAGCTGGAGGCTTTGTTTTCTCCCCGGTTCAGGCCGGTGGGAAAACAGGAAATAGCAACAATGCGGAGCGGTAGTTCAGCTGGTTAGAATGCTGGCCTGTCACGCCGGAGGTCGCGGGTTCGAGTCCCGTCCGCTCCGCCACTACATCGAGGCCCCCGGCCTAAAGCTGGGGGCCTTGTCTTCTCACCGACAGGTTCGGAAGGAAGGCGAAAAGGTTTTTGCAAGAACGGAGCGGTAGTTCAGCTGGTTAGAATGCTGGCCTGTCACGCCGGAGGTCGCGGGTTCGAGTCCCGTCCGCTCCGCCATTGCAGAATTCTTAAGTCCCTGTGAAAAAACTTTGAAAAAAGTGTTCATCGGGCTGGGTTTCCAGGGAGTCTTCGGATATACTGGGCGCCTGCAAAGTTTCAGCGCGGAGCGGTAGTTCAGCTGGTTAGAATGCTGGCCTGTCACGCCGGAGGTCGCGGGTTCGAGTCCCGTCCGCTCCGCCAACTTTAAAAGCCCTCGGCGCAAGCCGGGGGCTTTTTCTTTGTGCCCTGCGGCAGGCCTGCCGAGGTGCTGACGGCACAGGTCCGCGGAGATCGGCGCAGGCCGCGCCGGCGCTGCTTTTGGTCCCTGCGACGAAGCGGGTTACACTGCCGGGCTCGCCAATCAGGCCTTGTGATTCCTCACCATGCTGCAGAAACTCCGCGACAAGACCTCAGGCTGGATCGTCACCGTGATCCTGGGGCTGCTGATGATTCCGTTCCTGTTCGTGATCGACAACAGCTACCTGGGTGGCGTTGGCGCACAGAACGTGGCCAAGGTTTCCGCGCCTCCGACCTGGTGGCGTTCGGCACCGTCGTGGTGGCCGGTGCGCATGCTGTGGCAGCACCACGAGATCAGCGCGCAGGATTTCCGCACCCGCTTCGAGCAGGAGCGCATGCGTGAGCGCCAGCAGCAGGGCGAGAACTTCGACCCGCGCGCGTTCGAAAGCACTGAAAACAAGATGGCCGTGCTCGATCAGCTGATCGACGAGCAGGTCGTGCGCCTGGTGGGCGAGCAGGCCGGTGTTGTGATCGGCGATGGCGCGGTGCGCGAGTACATCGCCACCATCCCGGCCTTCCTCGATTCGAACGGCAAGTTCAACGAGAACAACTACCGCCTGGCCTTGGCCGGTGGCAATCCGCCGCGTACCCCCACGCAGTTCCAGGAGCTGGTGCGCGAGAGCCTGCAGCAGTCGGTGATCCCGTCGGGCCTGCAGAATTCGGGCTTCGTCACCCAGGCCGAGACCGAGCGTCTGCTGAAGCTGCTGGGTGAGACCCGCGACGTCGAACTGGCCGCGCTGCCGGAGGTTCCGGCCGATACCGCGCCGGTCACCGATGAGCAGATCAAGCAGTGGTACGACAGCCACGGCAAGGATTTCCGCCAGGCCGAAAGCGTGTCGCTGGAATACGTCGAGATCAATGGCGCCAACCTGCCGGCACCGACCGCGGCCGACGAAGCGACCCTGCGCAAGCGCTATGAGGACGAGAAGGCGAAGTTCACTTCGCCGGAACAGCGCCAGGCCGCGCACATCCTGATCACCGGTGACGGTGCCGAAGCCAAGGCGAACAAGATCGCCACCGAAGCCAAGGCGGCGGGTGCCGACTTCGCTGCACTGGCCAAGGCCAATTCGGAAGACCCGGGTTCGAAGGACCAGGGCGGTGATCTGGGCTGGGTCGAGCGTGGCGCGATGGTCAAGCCGTTCGAAGACGCCCTGTTCGCCGCCAAGGCGGGTGACGTGATCGGCCCGGTCAAGACCGACTTCGGCTACCACGTCATCAAGGTCGCCGCGGTGCGTGGCGGCGAAGGCAAGTCGTTCGAGGAAGTGCGTGACACGCTGGCCGCCGAGCAGCTGAAGGCCGACAGCGAGCGCGGCTTCAACGAGCTGGCCGGCCACCTGGTCGATGCGATCAACAAGAGCCCGAGTGATCTGGCTGCTGCGGCCAAGGAAGTAAACCTGCCGCTGCAGACCCTGGGCCCGATCACCCGCGCAACCGCCAGTGGCATCGCCACCGATCCGGCTGTGCTGCGTGCGGCCTTCTCCGAAGTGCTGGTGCAGGATGGTACTGCCAGCGACCCGATCGCCCTGGGCGGTGCCACCAACCACAGCGTGGTCATCCGCGTTGCCGCGCATACCCCGGAACAGGCAACGCCGCTGGACAAGGCGCGTGAACAGGTGATCGCCGCGATCCGCGCCGACCGCCAGCGCCAGGCCAGCGACAAGGCCGCCGACGCCGTGCTGGCCAAGCTGAAGGCCGGTGCCACCCTGCAGTCGCTGACCGCCAGCGAGAAGCTGCAGCTGAGCCCGATGCCGGGCCTGCCGCGCAGCCAGCCGGTGCCGACCCCGGAAATCAACCGCGCGATCTTCAGTGCGCCGGTGCCGGCGGAAGGCAAGCCGAGCTACGGCAAGGTCGACGTCAACGGCCACGCGCTGCTGTTCGCCGTGAACAAGGTCAACCCGGGCGACATCAAGGAAGTGACCGCCGAGCAGCAGAAGCAGCTCAAGGATCAGCTGAGCCAGATCGACGGCATGGCCGCAGCCAAGGCCTACGTCGAGGCGATGCGCAGGAAGTTCGTGATCCAGACCACCGAAGAGAACCTGTAAGCCTCGCGGCGGGGCAGGATCGAAGAAGGCCCGGCATTGCCGGGCCTTTTTTGTGCCTTCGCGTCGTCTGTGGCGCGCTTGAGCTTTGGTAGTGGTCGAGCTTGCTCGACCGCCTTTTGTAGAGTCGTGCAGATGCAGTCGAGCATC
>NZ_JAOECR010000074.1:0-16723 GCF_029836955.1 Stenotrophomonas sp. GD04054
GCCAACCAAGGTTGGCGCCTACCAGGGCCGTTCGGCCCTTACTCCATCCCCAGCTTCTTCAGCTTGTAGCGCAGCGCGCGGAAGGTAATCCCCAGCTGCGCAGCCGTGCGGGTCTTGTTCCAGCGGTTCTCTTCCAGCGCGCGCTGGATGGCGCTGCGCTCCAGCTGCTCGATGTATGAGGGCAGGGCGGCACCGCCCGGCTGCAGGTCGGCCACGGCTTCGGCGGGAGCAGCGCCGCCGGGCGCACGTGGGGCGTGCTGCGGCAGGCGCAGGTCGTCGGCACCGATGCGGTCTTCTTCGGCCAGTGCCAGCGCGCGCTCCAGAATGTTCTCCAGCTCGCGCACATTGCCCGGGAACGCATAGTGGGCCAGCGCTTCCAGCGCCGACGGCGCCAGCAGCGGGGTGGCACGGCCGTGGCTGCGGGCCAGCCGCGCCAGCACGGCGGCCGCCAGCTCCGGCAGGTCCTGGCGGCGCTCGCGCAGCGGCGGCACCTTCAGTTCGATCACGTTGATGCGGTAGTACAGGTCGTGGCGGAAGCGCCCATCTTCGACCAGCTCGGCCAGGTCCTTGTGGGTGGCAGAGAGGATGCGTACGTCCACCGGTTCTTCGTTGGCCGCACCCACCGCACGCACCGACTTTTCCTGGATGGCGCGCAGCAGCTTCACCTGCATCTGCAGGGGCAGCTCGGCCACTTCGTCCAGGAACAGGGTGCCGCCATGTGCAGCCTGGAACAGGCCCGGCTTGTCGGCATGGGCGCCGCTGAAGCTGCCTTTGCGGTGGCCGAAGAATTCGCTTTCCATCAGCTCGCCGGGAATGGCACCGCAGTTGACCGGCACGAACGGACCAGCCGCACGCGCGCCCTGGGCGTGGATGGTGCGCGCGACCAGTTCCTTGCCAACCCCGGATTCACCGAGGATGTAGACCGGCGCCTGGCTGCGCGCGACCTTGCCGATGGTGGTGCGCAACACGTCCATGGCCGGCGAAGCGCCGAGCAGGCGTGCAGCCTGTTCGGTGGCGGGGCCGGGCGCAGGGCGTTCGGTGTTGTTGAGTTCCAGCGCGTGCTTGACCAGGCCACGCAGCACCGAGATGTCCACCGGCTTGCTGACGAAGTCGAAGGCGCCGGCCTTCAGCGCTTCCACGGCCAGGTCCATGCTGCCGAACGCGGTGATCATCGCCACCGGCGTGCGCGGATAGTGCTGGGCGATCTCGCTGACCAGCTCGATGCCGTTGCCATCCGGAAGGCGCATGTCGGTGATGCACAGGTCGTACGGGTTGCTGGCCAGCAGCTCGCGCGCTTCGGCCAGGTTGGCGGCGGTACTGATGCGCAGCCCCATGCGGCCGAGGGTCAGTACCAGCAGTTCGCGGATGTCGCGTTCATCGTCGACGACGAGGGCGCTGCGGGTTTCGTTCATGGGCGTGAAAGATAAACGAGGGGGCTGGAAGCGACAAATGTTTGACGCACAGATTTGGAATCAGGTGGGCAACAGCGTGTGCGGGCCGGGCAGCACCAGGCGGAAGCACGAGCCGCCGGCGGGCACCGGGATGTAGTCGAGCCGTGCCTGGTTGGCGCGGCACAACTCGCGGGCGATATACAGGCCCAGCCCGGTGCCGTGCTCGGAGGTAGTGAAGAACGGGCGGAACAGCTGTGCGGCCACGCTCTCGGGAATGCCCGGGCCGCGGTCCATCACGTCGATCACCGCGCTGCGCTCGTGCTGCGCCACGCGCAGGCGCACGCGCGCCGGTTGCTGGCCGATGCGGCCGTATTTCAGTGCGTTGTGCACCAGCACGGTGAGCACCTGGTACAGGTGTTTGCTGTCGACCTGCGCCATCACCGCCGTGTCGCTGATGATCGGTTCGATGCTGTCGGTTTCCAGCGTCTGGCCCTGCTTGTACTCCAGCACGAAGCGGCGCACGAAGGCGACCAGGTCGACGTTCTCGGGCGTGGCGCGCTCGCGCCGTGCCAGCCCCAGCACGCTCTCGACGATGCCGTTGGTGCGCTGGCATTGCTGGCGGATGATCTGCAGCAGACGGCGGTCGCTTTCGTTGAAACCGGTGCCTTCCTCCAGCAGCTGCACGGCGTAGTTGATCGCCGCCAGCGGATTACGGATCTCGTGGGCGAGGCTGGCCGAGAAGCGGCCCATCGCCGACAGGGTGAGCGATTCGGCGCGCCGCGAGACCACGCTGGAGTCGTCCAGGAATACCAGCGCCAGTTCGCTGCCGGCCAGCAGGCGGGCGAAGCGCGGTTGCACTTCCGGCTGGTCGGGGTTGAGCTGCAGCGGCAGTTCGTCTTGCGCCCAGCCGTTGCGCCAGCGCTGCAGGCGGCGCGCCAGTTCCGGCGCGGCACTGGCCAGATCCAGCCGTCCCGTCTCACCGATGCCGTCGTTGTCGCCGAGCAGCATCGAGGCCGCTTCATTGGCCAGGGTGATGCGGTTGTCGGCGTCCACGACCAGCACGCCGGTGCGCATGCGGCGGATGATCAGTTCGTTGATCTGGAACAGGTTGGCCACTTCGTCGCCGCGCTGGTTGGCCAGCTGCTGGTTGCGGCGCGCGCGGTTGCCCACCTGGTAGCTGATGAAGGCCAGCGCCAGGTAGCTGGTGGCGAACATGGCCAGCTCGGCCAGCGTGCGGGTGGGGTCACCGCCTTCGAGCACCTTCCAGAGGTATTCGGTACCGGTGGCCAGGCTGGCCGCAACCGCCAGGCCCAGGCCCCAGCTCAGCGGCAGCAGGGTGGCGGCGGCGGCGATGTTGAACAGCAGCGACATCGAGATGCCGGCGCTGGCACCGGGCAGGGCATGCGCCAGCAGGGTGGCGGCGATGATGTCCACCAGCACGCTGCTGACCACGATCGGGCGCAGCCAGCGTTCGTTGCGGCCGATTGCCAGGGCCAGCAGCGACAGCAGCAGATAGATCGCCGCGACGGTATCGGCCAGACGCGGGTGATGGGCCTCGCCGACCATGCCGGACAGGGGGCTGTAGAGCAGGCCGGCGATGACCGCGGCGATCAGCACCCGGTACAGCGCGAAGAAGTACAGCTCACGCCGCGGAATCGATTCGATGCGGTCGATCAATGAAGCACTGGGTGACACGCCGGAACTCCCCTTCTGGCTGCCTGGGTCTGGAATCTGCGGCGGCCCTGCCTGGCATCCCCTGAAGCCGGGCGGGTTCGTCGCTTCTATGTGGCCCGCGGTGGAAGCCGCCGGGCAAGCCCGACACTACACACCTTGGTTGACCAGTATAGGGCCCCCGGCAGGACGCCGCCGGAGCCGCCCGGATCGCGCATTTGGCCTGCCGTGGATACCGGTGGCCAACGCCGGCCCGGGCGCAACTGCCTGAATGGTGGTGGAAATCTGGCCGGGTGTGGCGTTTTGTACAGACTTCTTTGCGCCTCGGCGCTGGCTCGGCCACAATAGTGGGCCCGCCGCGGTCCATGCCGGCGCCCCGCCGGGGCCCTGAGGAATTGCGTGCGGTCGTTCCTATTCCCACGGTGACGCATGAATTTCCACGAATACCAGTCAAAACAACTGCTTGCCGAGTACGGCATCCCGGTCCCGGCCGGCAAGGTCGCTGCGACCCCGGACGAAGCGGTTGCCGCTGCCAACTCCCTGGGCCAGGGCCCCTGGATGGTCAAGGCGCAGATCCACGCTGGCGGCCGCGGCAAGGCTGGCGGCGTCAAGTTCTGCAAGACCACCGACGACGTGAAGGCCGCTGCGGCCAAGATGCTCGGCACCAAGATGGCCACCTACCAGACCGCTGGCGTTGAACTGCCGGTCAACCTGGTGCTGGTGACCACCGCCGGCGAGATCGTCAAGGAACTGTACCTGTCGGTGCTGGTCGACCGTGGCACCAAGACCATCACCTACATCGCCTCTTCGGAAGGCGGCGTGGAGATCGAGCAGGTCGCCGCTGAAACCCCGGAGCTGATCCACTCGCTGAACGTCGACTTCGTCGAAGGCGTGCAGGGTTACCACGGCCGTGATTTCGGCTTCAAGCTGGGCCTGACCGCCAAGCAGGCCGGCCAGTTCGCCAGCATCATGGTGAACCTGTACCGCCTGTTCAACGAAAAGGACCTGGCGCTGGTTGAAATCAACCCGCTGGCCATCCTGGACGACGGCAACCTGTACGCGCTGGACGGCAAGTTCGACAGCGACGACAACGCCGCGTTCCGCCAGAAGGCCCTGGTCGCCATGCGCGACAAGACCCAGGAAGATCCGACCGAAGTGATCGCTTCGGAGCTGGACATCAACTACGTCACCATGGACGGCAACATCGGCTGCATGGTGAACGGCGCAGGCCTGGCCATGGCCACCATGGACGTCATCAAGCTCAACGGCGGCGAGCCGGCGAACTTCCTGGACGTGGGCGGCGGTGCCAACAAGCAGCGCGTCATCGAAGCGTTCAAGCTGATCCTGTCCTCGGACAAGGTTGAAGGCATCTTCGTCAACATCTTCGGCGGCATCGTCCGCTGCGACATGATTGCCGAAGGCATCATCGCCGCCGTGAAGGAAGTGGGCGTCAAGGTTCCGGTCGTGGTGCGCCTGGAAGGCACCAACGTGGAAGAAGGCAAGCAGCTGCTGCGTGACAGCGGCATGGCCATCATCCCGGCTGACAACATCAACGATGGCGCCAAGAAGATCGTTGAAGCTGTCAAGAACGCTGCCTGATTCGACACCAAGGAATTCCCATGTCTGTTTTGATTAACAAGAACACCAAGGTGATCGTGCAGGGCTTCACCGGCCAGCAGGGCACCTTCCACGCCACTCAGATGATCGAGTACGGCACCCAGGTTGTTGGCGGCGTGACCCCGGGCAAGGGTGGCACCACCCATATCGACCTGCCGGTCTTCAACACCGTTGCCGACGCCGTGCAGAGCACCGGCGCCAACGCTTCGGTCATCTACGTGCCGCCGCCGTACGCGGCCGACGCGATCCTGGAAGCCGCTGCTGCCGGCATCAAGGTCATCGTCTGCATCACCGAAGGCATCCCGGTGCTGGACATGCTGCGCGTCAAGAACGTGCTGACCCGTTCGCATCCGGACACCGTGCTGATCGGGCCGAACTGCCCGGGCGTCATCACCCCGGGTGAGTGCAAGATCGGCATCATGCCGGGCCACATCCACCAGCCGGGCAAGATCGGCATCGTGTCGCGTTCGGGCACCCTGACCTATGAAGCGGTCAAGCAGACCACTGAAGTCGGTCTGGGCCAGTCCACCTGCATCGGCATCGGTGGTGACCCGATCAACGGCCTGAACTTCGTCGACTGCCTGAAGCTGTTCAACGAAGACCCGCAGACCGAAGGCATCATCATGGTTGGCGAAATCGGCGGTGACGCTGAAGAAGCCGGCGCCGAGTACATCAAGAACCACGTGAAGAAGCCGGTCGTCGGTTTCATCGCCGGTGCGTCGGCTCCGGCCGGCAAGCGCATGGGCCACGCCGGTGCGATCGCCTCGGGCGGCAAGGGCACTGCCGAAGGCAAGTTCGCCGCCATGGAAGCTGCCGGTGTTGTCACCGTCCGCTCGCCGGGCGACCTGGGCGCTGCCATCGCCAAGCTGGTGAAATAAGACCGCTTGTGTAGAGTCGAGCCATGCTCGACTGACGCTCTTGCTTCAAACAGAAAGGCCGCCTCCGGGCGGCCTTTCTGCGTCTGGTGCCCTGACCATCCCGGTAACCCCATCCACGCATGGCGTGGATCTACTGAGCCGGGGCTGTCCACGCAATGAGCGCGCCCGGCGCGCGCATGGCGCAGCGCTACAATGGGCACATTGCAACCACAGGCTGGATTCCCATGGCTTCGATCCGCATCGCGATGGCGCAGTTCGACTTCCCGGTCGGCGATGTCGCCGGCAACACCGAGCGCATCATCGAGATGATCGGCCAGGCGCGCGACGAGTACGGCGCCGAGCTGGTGATGTTCCCCGAGCTGGCGGTGAGTGGTTATCCGCCGGAAGACCTGCTGCTGCGCCCGGGCTTCCTGTACGAGTGCGAGCAGGCGATGGCCCGCATCGCTGCTGCCTGCCGTGGCATCACCGCCGTGGTTGGTTGGCCGCAGGCGGCCGGTGCGGTGGTCTACAACGCCGCCAGCGTGCTGCGTGACGGCCTGGTCGAGCAGACCTACCGCAAGCGCGAGCTGCCCAACTACGCGGTGTTCGACGAGCGCCGCTACTTCGATGTCGATCCGGATGGCGGCAGCTGCGTGTTCGAGGTCAACGGCATTCCGGTCGGCCTGCTGATCTGCGAGGACCTGTGGTTCGCCGAGCCGCTGGCCGACACCGTGCGCGCCGGTGCGCAGCTGGTGGTGGTGCCCAATGCCTCGCCTTACGAGCGTGGCAAGCATGCCCAGCGCGATGCGGTGCTGGCCGCACGCACCCGTGAGAGCGGGGCGGCGATCGCCTACCTCAACGTGGTCGGTGGCCAGGACGCGCTGGTGTTCGACGGCGCCTCGGTGGTGGCCGATGGCGACGGTACCGTGCACCCGGCCGCCGCCGCCTTCGTCGACCAGTGGCTGGTGGTGGAGTACGACGGTGAAAGCCGCCGCTTCATGCCGCACGTGTGGATGGACGATGGCGACGAGCGCATGGACGCGCTGGCCTGGCGCGCAGTGACCCGTGGCATCCAGGACTACTGCCGCAAGAACGGCTTCAAGAAGGTGTGGCTGGGCCTGTCCGGCGGCATCGACTCGGCGCTGGTGCTGGCCATGGCCGTGGACGCGATGGGCGCGGAAAACGTCACCGCCGTGCGGTTGCCGTCGCGCTATACCGCGGGCCTGTCCAACGACCTGGCCGCCGAACAGTGCCAGGCACTGGGCGTGAAGCTGGAGGCGGTATCGATCGAGCCGGCGTTCAAGGGCCTGATGGAATCGCTGGCGCCGATGTTCGAAGGCACTGCGCCGGACGTGACCGAAGAGAACCTGCAGTCGCGCAGCCGTGGCGTGATCCTGATGGCGCTGGCCAACAAGTTCGGTGGCCTGTTGCTGACCACCGGCAACAAAAGCGAATACGCGGTGGGTTACGCCACCATCTACGGCGACATGTGCGGTGGCTATGCGCCGCTGAAGGACCTGTACAAGACCGAAGTGTTCGGGCTGTCGAAGTGGCGCAACACCGTGGGCGGCGCGCCGGTGATCCCGCCGGCCGTGATCAGCCGCCCGCCGTCGGCCGAGCTGCGCGAGAACCAGCTGGACCAGGATTCGCTGCCGGCCTATGACGTGCTGGACGGCATCCTGTACCGCTACATCGACCAGGAGCAGTCGCGCACGGAGATCGTTGCGGCCGGTTACGACGCGGCCGTGGTCGACCGAGTGCTGCGCCTGGTGCGCATCAGCGAGTGGAAGCGGCACCAGGCCGCGCCGGGGCCGAAGGTCTCGCGCCGGGCATTTGGCCGCGAGCGTCGTTACCCGATCAGCAACGGCTACAAGGGCTGAAGCTGCGGTTGGCGGGTAGTGCCGGCCGCTGGCCGGCAACCCCGCATACCGCGCATCCACGCATGGCGTGGCTCTACTGCGTTCGGTAGTGCCGGCCGCTGGCCGGCAACCCGTATACCGCGTATCCACGCATGGCGTGGATCTACTGGGCGTCCTCAAGCAGTTGTTCGAGGCTGGCAGTTTCCGCAGCGTCGTTGAAGCGTCCGTCCCCCAGCCGTGCCCGCACAAACGCCAAGCCATCCGCCGCCGCCGCATCCAGCGTGCCGCGGTGGTCGACCGGGTAACGCCGGAACGCGACCGGCTCGCCTCGCAGGGCCAGGCCTGCGGCATACAGCAGGGTGGTCAGATAGGGCACATCGCGGTCCTCGCTGCCGTGGCCCAGCATCAGCGGTTGGCTGAAGCCGCGGCGCGGTACACCGAGATAGTCGTACAGCACCGCCCAGATGCCCGGCACGCTGGTCAGCGGTGCAGTGAACATGCTGCCGGTATCTGCACCGTCCAGCGTGGTGGCCAGTTCGCCCAGGCACTGCTCGCGTGCCACTGCCACGCGAGCGCGACCGGTGTCGCTGAGGACGCGGTCGATCTGTGGCGCGACCTGCAACAGACCGTCGAGCAGATACGCGTGATACGCGTTGAGCGCGCCAGGATTGGCGGTGCGGTTGTCCGGCTTCATCACCAGCGCGGTCAGCTCGACTGCGGTAGGCGTGCCGGTGGTGAAGCTGCCACGGTAGTGCAGGGAAGGACCACCATAGGTGGGCGCCAGATGCCCGGCTGTGAGGGCTGCAGCGCCACCCTGTGAATGACCAACCGAGACCCAGCGCGGCGACAGCGCTGCGTTGCCCAGGTACTGGCGGCTGGCCTTGACCAGGTCGATGGCATTGCGCGCGGCCGTGCGGACGTGCAGATAGGCATGCTCGCCGGGGCTGCCGAGCCCCTGGTAGTCCGCGGCGACCACCGCATAGCCCTGTGCCAGGAACTGATCGAGGAAGCGCCCGTCGCGTTCGGGTTGGTAGGGGCCGGACACCGAGGGCGCGCAGCGATCTGCGATGCCCTGGGTGCCATGTGCCCAGGACACCACCGGCCAGCCGCCCGCTGGAGCCGCGCCGGCGGGCAGGTACAGCAGGCCGGTGCCTTCGGCCAGCTGGCCGCGAAGATCCGGGGTGCGGTAGTGGAGCTTGTAGGCCTGCGCAGCCTTGGACGGCACCCATGACGCGCGATAGGGGGCAGCAGACAGCAGATCACCCGGTGCACCCGGTGCGGCAGCCAGGGGGGCCGAGGACAGCGCCAGCAGGGCGGTGGCAAGGAGGCAGGCGAGGGGGCGGAAACGGCGGGGCGGTAGGGTCATGGGGCGCTCCTTCACGGCCGGGATGGCCGTTGCGCCGCAGTGTGGAGGGCGTCGCCGGAGCGGGATGCGACCGGCGTCGCATCCGCCGGGAATTCGTAGAATTCCTAGTGTCGTGGTCGATGGGCGTACGAACCATCCACGCATGGCGTGGATCTACCGACAAAGAAAAGGCCCCTTTCGGGGCCCTCTCTTACTTCTTTTCCAGTCGCGCGTTGCGCTGGCCGGTGCTGGCGGATTTCTCGCCGGCGAACGGGTTCAGCTTGCGGATCATCCACGGGTACTTCGGCCACTTGCCTTCCAGCCACGGGTGGTCCGGCTGGTTCAGCTGCAGGACGCGGCGGGCATCGTCGGCCAGGGTCTTGTTGCCCAGGTGGGTGTAGGAATCGGCCAGCACAGCCACGGCGTCGTACTGGAACGCGCTCTGCGGGTAGGTTTCCAGCAGGTAGTTGGCGCGGCCGGCGGCCGAGACCCAGGCGCCGCGGCGCATGTAGTACAGGGCGTTGTCCAGCTCATGCTGGGCGAACACGTCACGCAGCTCCAGCATGCGCTGGCGCGCATCGGCGGCGTAGCGGCTGTTCGGGTAGCGGTCCACCACGATGTTGAAGTCCGAATACGCCTGGTGCGGCGTGGACAGGTCGCGGCGGCTGGCATCCAGCGACCATACGCGGCGCAGGAAAACCGTACTGCGGTTGGAGTTGGCCAGGCCGCGCAGGTAGTACAGGTACGCGATGTTGCGATGGGTCGGGTAGGTACGGATGAAGCGGTCGATGCTGGACACCGCGTCATCGTGCTTGCCGGCCTTGTACTGGGCGTAGGCGGTCTCGATCATCGCCTGCTCGGTGTACGGACCGTACGGATACTGGGCCACCAGGCGGCGGAAGCTGGCTTCGGCGCCGCTCCAGTTGCCACCCTGCATCAGCTTGTGGCTCTTCTCGTACAACTGTTCGACCGGCGTCCCTTCATCGGGGCGATCGCCCTTCTTGGCACCACGGTGGCAGCCGGTGGCGGCGATGACCAGCACCAGCAGCAGGGCGGTGAGGCGGACGGGCGCGGAGAGCATGGCGGAGCGTCGGATCATGGGGTCGAGGCGGGACGCGGCTGGAATACGAAGGGTCGATGATAGCCTAGTGTCCTGTCCAGCGACTGAAACCGGCCGCCGGGACCCCAAAATTTCAAAGAATGCCCCCTGCCATGTCTGAACAACCCTCTGAATCGGCCCGCCAGGCCATCGTCCCCGACACCGCTGCCGGCCGTCGTTTCGACGCCGTGGTGGCCGAACTGTTCCCCGAATACTCGCGTTCGCGCCTGACCGAGTGGATCAAGGCCGGTGAGGTGCTGCTGGACGGCGCCCAGGTGCGCCCGCGCGATCCGCTGCGCGGCGGCGAGCTCGTGACCCTCAATGTGGTGCTCGAGACCCAGACCGACGCCCAGCCGGAGGACATCCCGCTGGACGTGCTGTTCGAGGACGAGCACCTGCTGGTGATCAACAAGCCGGTCGGCCTGGTGGTGCACCCGGGCGCGGGCAACCACAGCGGCACCCTGGTCAACGCCCTGCTGTTCCGCGACCCCTCGGTGGCGGTGCTGCCGCGCGCCGGCATCGTGCACCGCCTGGACAAGGACACCAGCGGCGTGATGGTGGTGGCCAAGACCCTGGAAGCGCAGACCGCACTGGTCGAGCAGCTGGCCGCGCGCGACGTGCACCGCCAGTACCTGGCCATCGTGATGGGTGCGCTGGTGGCCGGCGGTACCGCCGATGCCCCGATCGACCGCCACCCACGCGACCGCCTGAAGATGGCCGTGCGCGAGGATGGCAAGGAAGCGATCACCCATTACCGACTGCGCGAGCGCTTCCGTGCGCACACTGCGCTGGAGTGCCGCCTGGAAACCGGCCGTACCCATCAGATCCGCGTGCACATGGCGCACGTGCGCCATCCGATCATCGGTGACCCGCTGTACGGCGGTGCGCTGAAGCTGCCCAAGGGCGCCAGCGATGAGCTGGTAGCCGCGCTGCGCGGCTTCAAGCGCCAGGCCCTGCACGCCGAGACCCTGGAGTTCACGCACCCGATCACCGGTGAGCCGGTGCGCAACACCGCGCCGGTGCCGGACGACATGCTGCACCTGATGAAGGTGCTGCGCGAAGACAGCGAAGCCTTCGCCGCACGCGAGCGGGACCGCTGGTGATGGCCGCCGCGTTGCCTTTGCTGCAGGCGGACTGGCCGGCGCCTCCGGGCGTCCATGCGCTGACCACGCGTCGGCACGGTGCGGGCATTTCGCCGGCGCCGTTCGCGCAGTTCAACCTGGGCAACCGGCACGCGGCCGATGGTGATACCCCGGCCAACGTGGAGCACAACCGGCAGCTGCTGCAGCAGGGGCTGGCGCTGCCCTCGGCACCGCACTGGCTGCGTCAGGTGCACAGCAGCACGGTGCTGCGCTTCACAACGCCGCCGGTGCCTGGCGCAAGCGAACCGGTGGCCGACGCTGCGGTGACCTCGGTGCCCGGCGTGGTGCTGGCGATCCTGACCGCCGACTGCCTGCCGGTGGTGTTCGCCGCTGCCGACGGTAGCGAGGTGGGCGCCGCTCACGCCGGATGGCGCGGGCTGGCCGACGGCATGCTGGAGGCCACCGTGGCCGCCATGCAGACCCCGCCCGCGCAGCTTCGCGCGTGGCTGGGCCCGGCGGCCGGGCCGGCCGACTACGAGATCGGCGAAGAGGTCTTCCACGCCTTCGTCGGCCATGATCCGGCGGCCGAGGCGGCGTTTGTGGCGACACGCCAGGGGCACTGGAAGGTGGACCTGTTCGCGCTGGCGCGGCAGCGGTTGCAGGCGGCGGGGATGGACCCGGCGCATGTCTATGGCGGCAAGGTGTCGACGATGGCCGATCCCGACCTGTATTCGCACCGGCGCGACCGTCGCACCGGGCGCATGGCGACCCTGGCCTGGATCGCGCCCTGACCCCGCCGCTGTTCGCGCGCGTGCTGGGGCCGGCCTTCGCCACCCTGGCCGCGCCGGTGCAGGCGCTGCATGCCGTGCCGTTGCCTTGCCGCTACGTGGGACAGGCGCGCATCGTGAGAGGGCGGCACTGGCTGGTGCCGCTGCTGGCCGCGTTGGCGCAGTTGCCGAAGGACGGCGACGCGCTGCCCACCGAAGTGGCGTTCAGTGCACACGGGCAGGGCGAGCAATGGGCGAGGCGGTTTGGCCGCTGGCCGATGGTGTCGCGGCTGTGGGCGCACGAAGGGTACCTGCGCGAGCAGTTGGGCGCGGTGCGCTTCGAATTTGATCTGCAGGCCCGCGACGGTGGCATCGACTGGTCGGTGCGGCGGGTCTGGGCGTTCGGGCTGCTGCCGCTGCCGAAGCGCTGGTTCGGCGGCGTGCGATGTCGCGAAGCGTGGCACGGCCAGCGCTACACTTTCCTGGTCGATGTGACCTTGCCCTGGGCCGGAGCCCTGATCCGCTATGAAGGCTGGCTCGAACCGCAGTGATTCCGCCGCCGAGGCCGGCAGCGCGGTGATCGTGTTTGATGGCGTGTGCGCGCTGTGCAACCGCTGGGTGCGCTTCCTCCTGCGTTTCGACCGCAAGGGCCGCTACCGCTTTGCGGCGATGCAGGGCGCGCAGGGCAGTGCGATGTTGCGCGCGCATGGGCTGGACCCGCAGGACCCGATGTCGTTCCTGCTGCTGGACGAACAGGGCGCCTGGACCGATACCGATGCGATCCTGCGCGTGCTGGCGGGGCTGGGCGGCGCCTGGCGCCTGACCGGTGCATTGCGCGTGCTGCCGCGCAGCTGGCGTGATGCCGCGTACCGCGCGCTGGCCCGCAACCGCTACCGCTGGTTCGGGCGGCATGACGCCTGTTACCTGCCCGCACCGGAGCAGGCCGCGCGGTTCCTGGATTGAAGAAAAAAGGGGACGGAGGGGATTAAGTCGTTTGTGCACAAACGACTTAATCCCCTCCGTCCCCTTTTTCCCTCAACCTTCCAGCGCGTCCAGATAGCTGCGGCGCCAGTGGTTGATGTCGTAGGTGCGCAGGTGCTCCATCATCGCGTGCCAGCGTTCCTTGCGCCTGCGCAGCGACATCGTTGCCGCGGTGGCGATGGCGTCGGCCACGCCGTCCAGATCATGCGGGTTCACCAGCAGAGCCTGCTTGAGTTCGTCGGCGGCGCCGGCCAGCAGCGACAGCACCAGCACGCCGGGGTCTTCCGGGTCCTGCGACGCTACGTACTCCTTGGCTACCAGGTTCATGCCATCGCGTAGCGGCGTGACCAGGCCTACTGCCGCCGCCCGGTAGAAGCCGGTCAGCGTGGCATGGGTGAAGTTCTGGTTGACGTAGCGCAGCGGCGTCCAGTCCGGTTCGGCGTGGCCACCGTTGATGTGCCCGGCGATCTGTTCCAGCTGGCTGCGCAGCTGCCGGTACTCGGTGACATCGCCTCGCGAGACCGGGGCGATCTGCAGGTAGGTCAGCGAGCCGCGCTGATCCGGATGGCGCTCCAGATAGCGCTCGAAGCCGAGGAAGCGTTCGGGCAGGCCCTTGGAATAGTCCAGGCGATCCACGCCGATCGCCAGCTGGCGGTCACGCAGGCTGTTGCGCAGGTTCTTCACAGCGGCCTTGGTGGCGGCGGTGCCGGCCTGTCGCGCGATCAGCTCGGTGTCGATGCCGATCGGGAACGCCGCCGCACGGAAGCGGCGCCCGCCCGGTGCTTCCAGCTCGCCGTTTTCGAGCACGCGGCCGCCGCCGAACAGGCGCAGGTAGGTCTGGAACCGATCCGCATCGCGCTGGGTCTGGAAGCCGACCAGATCGTAGGCATACAGCGCGGAAAACAGCCGCAGGTGGTCGGGCATCGCCTGCAGCAGATCGGCCGACGGCATCGGGATGTGCAGGAAGAAACCGATGCGGCAGCCGATGCCACGCTCGCGCAGCAGCGCACCAAGCGGGATCAGGTGGTAGTCGTGGATCCAGACGATGTCGTCCTCGCGCAGCAGCGGCGCGAGCTTGTCGGCGAACAGCGCGTTGACCTTATGGTAGGTCTCGCGGGTGCCCCGGTCGTAGTCGACCAGATCCAGGCGGAAGTGCAGCAACGGCCAGAGGGTGCGATTGGCGAAACCGTTGTAGTAGCCATCCACCTCGCGCTTGCTCAGGTCCATGGTGACGTAGTCGATGTCACCGTCTTTCTGCCGGTGCAGCGTGCCGCTGCCTTCCTTCACCGTCTTGCCACTCCAGCCGAACCACAGGCCGCCGCGTTCCTTCAGGGCAGCCAGCAGGCCGACCGCCAGGCCGCCGGCGCGGTTCTCGCCGGGTACGGCCACACGGTTTGAGACCACGACCAGACGACTCACGATGCCTCCTGCCAGGACCGCGACAGGCGCATTGCGGCGGTGATCAGGCCGACGTGCGAATAGGTCTGCGGGAAATTGCCCCAGGCCTCGCCGCTGTCGAAGGCCAGATCCTCCGACAGCAGGCCCAGGTGGTTCCGCTGCTTCAGCAGCAGCTCGAACATCCCGCGTGCTTCGTCCATGCGCCCGATCGCGGCCAGCGCATCGATGTACCAGAAGGTGCAGATGGTGAAGCTGGTTTCCGGTTCGCCGAAGTCATCCGGCGCGACATAGCGGTACAGCGAGTTGCCATGCTTGAGGTCGCGGCCGATGGCGTCGACGGTGGCGATGAAGCGCGCATCCATCGCGTCGATGAAGCCGATGTCGGCCAGCAGCAGCAACGAGGCATCCAGCCGATGGCCACCAAAGGTATCGATGAAGTGGCCCAGCTCCTCGCTCCAGGACTCGGCCATGATGCGCGCATGGATGGTGTCGGCACGCTCGCGCCAGTAGTGGGCACGATCATCGCGCTTCAGGCGTACGGCGATCTTGCACAGGCGGTCGCAGGCGGCCCAGCACATCGCGCTGGTGTAGGTGTGCACTTCGGTGCGGCCGCGGAATTCCCACAGGCCGGCATCGGGTACGTCGTGCAGGGCGAACGCCTGTTCACCCAAGGGTTCCAGGCGGGCGAAGGTGTGCGCATCGCCCGGGTCCTGCAGGCGGCGGTCGAAGAACAACTGGGTGGACGCCAGCACCACGCTGCCGTAGACATCGTGCTGGCGCTGCACCCAGGCCAGGTTGCCGCGCCGCACCGGGCCCATGCCACGGTAGCCGGACAGGCTGGGTACTTCGTCCTCGTCCAGCTTGGCCTCGAAGCCGATGCCATACAGCGGCTGCAACGTACCATCGGTGGTGGCCAGGTTGAAGATATAGCCGAGGAACTGTTCCATCGTGCGCGTTGCGCCGAGGCGGTTCAGTGCGCGCACCACGAACGCGGCATCACGCAGCCAGCAGTAACGGTAGTCCCAGTTGCGCACGCTGCCGGGCGCTTCCGGAATGGAGGTGGTCATCGCCGCGATGATCGCGCCGCTGTCCTCGTACTGGCACAGCTTCAGGGTGATCGCACTGCGGATTACCGCGTCCTGCCATTCCAGCGGAATGGACAGGTAGCGCACCCATTCGCGCCAGTAGTCGCGGGTGCGCTGGAAGGCTTCCTGCACATAGCCACTGATCGAGCGGTTGAGCGATTCATCCACGCCCAGGATCAGGTGGATGGGATGGTTGAGCACGAACGGCAGGCCATCGCGGATGAAGCGCACCGGCACGTCGGTGGTCAGCCGCAGCACGTGTTCGGGCAGGATCCAGCGCACGTGGTTGCTGCCCCAGGTGGACTCGGGCACGCGTGCGCCCCAGTCGGCCAGTGGCCGTGCGTGCACGGTGATGCGTGGGCTGCCGGCCAGTGGTCGTACCTGGCGGATCAGGCTGACCGGTCGGTAGAAACGGTCGTTCTGGCGCCAGCGCGGGGCGAAATCAAGGATTTCCAGTTCACCACCGTGCACGTCGCGCAGCACGGTACGCAGGATCGCGGTGTTGGTCAGGTATTCCTGCTCGCTGCTCGCGAAGTCCTCCAGCTCGATGGCGAAGTCGCCACCCGTCTGCTGGTTGGGGCCGAGCAGGGCACAGAAGGTGGGGTCGCCGTCGAAGGTGGGCAGGCAGCTCCAGACAACGCGGGCACGTTTGTCGACCAGGGCGCCGAAGCTGCCGTTGCCGACCACGCCCAGATCAAGATCGGGTTGGGTCATCACGCGGTACATCTCGGTTGCGGCCGTGGGGTGGCCGGGTCAATAGGCATTCTCACGCAGCCAGGCGTGCACGCTGCGTATGTCGGGCAGCGCGAACACGGCTTTGCTGGGTTCCCGTTCGCCCACCAGTACGCTCCAGCCATGCTGGCCATTGGCGGCGTCGAAGCCGAACTCATCGGTCAGGTCATCGCCGAGGAACACCGGCAGGCGGCCGCGGAACGGCAGGTACTGCATCATCCGGCGCACGGCACGGCCCTTGTCGGTGCCGACCGGAACGAATTCGACCACATGGTCACCGGGCTGCAGGCGATAGCTGGCACGGCCACGCACATGGCGGTCGGCAAAGGCGCGCACATCACTTGCCGCGTGCGGCGCACCGCGCCAATGCAGCGCCAGGCCGACGCCCTTGTCTTCCACCAGCACGCCGGGATGGCCATGGGCGAAGCGCATCGCCTGCTGGTGCAGCGCGTGCAGCCACTCGGCGGTGTCGTCGTCGTGTTCGTCGCGCAGGACGCGACCGTCTTCGCCGCGCAGTTCGTGGCCATGCAGGCCGGCGGCGGGCAATTTCAGGGGAGCGAACAGTTGATCCAGCTGTTCAAGCGGGCGGCCACTGACCAGTGCCACGGCACCTTCCAGGCGGTCGCTGATGCGGCCGATGGCTTCACGCACATCCGGCAGCAACTGCACGGCATCCGGGCGTGCAGCGAATTCGATCAGGGTGCCGTCGACATCGAGGAACAACGCGCAGGCGTCATCCAGCAATGGCGGTGGCGGACGCAGGGGGAGCGGTTCAGCCATGACGCCCAGCTTGCCAGCGCGGGCGTGTACGTGGGGTCGAGGGCAGGCTACGGATTGGG